>JACQAL010000058.1 GCA_016195025.1 Bacteroidota bacterium
CATAATTCAATTTTTTGCCACAAAGGCACAAAGGCACGAAGAAATACACACAAAAAATACAGGGCTGTTCTTGGTGAATCTTGGTGACTTTGTGTTTTAGTGGCAAGTTGTTTTTTCTTTTCTGAAATGAATTATGAAAGAAGTCTAATAGCCCCGATCTTAAGGTCGGGGAATAGAATGAAACAGGACTTACGCAAAAACAAAAAGCAATGCCACAAAAGCACAAAAGCACAAAAAAATACACACCAAAGTTTAGTGGGATTTGGTGCTTTAGTGTTTTAGTGGCGAAACTGCGTAAGTCCTATGAAAATAAAAAATGCCTGTCTTTTTTGTTCCCGAACTCACGTTAACTGAATAAATCGCCCGCAATTTTATCTGCAAAAAGTTTTCCTTTTTGCGTAAGGAAAAGAAAATGGCTTTCTTTGGTAAGCATTTTTTCAGATACGTATTTCTTCGCTTCCTTATTTATATGCGCAATGAACTTCATTCCGAAATTTTGTTCGATGTAATTCAAATCGGTTCCCCACCGGGTGCGCAGCGAAGTCATAACATACTCGTTGTATTTTTGCTCATGCGATAAAATTTCTATCTGATAGGGAATATTATTTCTTTTCAGTGAATTAATATAAACTGCGTTGCTGCTTTTATTCCATTGCCTCGAAGCGCCATTGTAGGAATGTGCCGAAGGCCCCAACCCAAGATAAGTTTCTCCCCGCCAGTAATTGCTGTTATGCTTCGAGTAAAATCCTTCTTTGCAGAAATTGGAAATTTCGTAATGGACGAATTTTTTTTTCTTCATTTCATTCATGAGAATTTCAAATTGCTTTGCGCTTTGTTCCGGTTTAACCTTTTTAATTTTTCCTTTGCGGATATAAATATCCAGCGCGGTGCGCGGCTCTACGGTAAGTGAGTAGCAGGAAATATGCGGAACATCCAGTTCAAACGCCTGCGCAATATTTTTTTTCCATTGTTTATCCGTTAACGTTTGTGTTCCATATATCAAATCAATTGAAATGTTGGTGAATCCTTCGTGCTGCGCATTTTTTACAGAAGCGGTTGCTTGCGCTGCAGTATGAATCCGGTTCATGAATTTTAAATCTTCATCGGAAAAACTTTGTATGCCAATGCTCAGCCGGTTGACAGGCGTTTGCGCGAGTTCTTTCAGTTTTTCTTTTGTCAAATCATCGGGGTTTGCTTCCAGCGTGATTTCAGAATTTTTATCTATTAAAAAATGCCTGGAGAATTCGGAGAATAGTTCAAGCAGTTCTTCTTTTGAAAGAAGGGAAGGAGTGCCTCCTCCGAAATAAATTGTTTCAAGTTGTGTTTTTTCTGTTTCGGAGGAATTGCCAAAATAATTTTTTTGCAGTTCAATTTCTTTTTTGAGTGCGTCAATAAACTCGCGCTTCTTTTTCAGCGAGGTGGAAAAATGAAAATCGCAATAGTTGCACGCCTGGCGGCAATAGGGAATATGAATGTAAATGCCGGACATTATTTATTCAGAACAATTCGTATGGTTGTTCCTTTGCCAATTTCCGAACGCTTCACAAAAATTTTTCCTCCGTGATAGTTCTCCACAATTCTTTTCACCAGGGAAAGCCCCAATCCCCATCCGCGCTGCTTGGTGGTAAAGCCCGGTTGAAAAATGGTTTTGAATTTGGTGCGCGAAATTCCTTTTCCCGTATCGGAAACGTCTATGTAAATATATTGGAGTTGGTCGGTAACTTCAATGGTAATGGAGCCGTTTCCGTTCATGGCATCCACAGAATTGCGGCAAAGATTTTCAATCACCCATTCGAACAGCGGAACATTCAGTTTGACATAAATGGAATGAGCCGCCATTGCCTGAACAGAAAAGTCAACGCTTTTTGACGTGCGCGTTTTCATATACTCAACTGATTTTTTCACTACTTCAAGAATGTCTGTCTTTTCCAAAACGGGAATAGAACCGATTTTTGAAAACCGTTCAGTAATTGTTTCGAGGCGCTTCACATCCTGCCTTGCTTCTTCGAGCATTTTTTCATCCACTCCTTTCATTTTTAAATATTCCAGCCATGCAATAATGGACGAAAGCGGAGTACCCAACTGATGTGCAGTTTCTTTTGCCATGCCGAGCCACACCTGGTCCTGCTCCGCCCTTCGCGCAGTGCTGAAAAGAATGTAGGAGATGAGAAGAAAAATTCCGATGATGCCGAACTGGAAGTACGGATAATAGCGTAGTTGCGTGAGTAAAAAAGATTCTTTGTAGAAGATAAAATTTTTCTGCCCGTCACCCAAATCCACTTCAATGGGAGGATTTTCCTTCGCCATTTCTGAAATTGTTTTTTCCGTAAACGCAGAGTCGCGCATTTTAAGGGAATCCATGTTTCCGAAAGCGAGGATAGTTGTCCGGGTTGAATCGGTATAAATCACCGGCACCGATGCGGTGTTTACCGCCACTTCCGAAATAAATGATTTGATTAATCCGTCAAACACCGATTTGAGTTCAGTGAATAAATGCGAATCGCGGTAGTAGAGATAATTTTTTTTGCCTGGTAAATATTCTATTTCAATGGGCGTGTGCTGAAAATTCATCGTGTCAATTTGCCCGCGCAGGTACATCGTGTCTTTGAGCAGCGTGGAGTCAAGGTTTTTTGAAAGAAGCACATTTTTTTTATTGTCGGAAATAATTACGGGAATGGTTTGGTTGTTCTTGATAACTTCCAGCACAAAAGTGTAATCGCTCAACTCCCGCCCGAGTTGGCGGTTGGCTTCCGCCCAGAGTTTAATTTTCTGCCGCTCTTCGTTTTCTATTTTATGAAAAAGCTCATTGGTGTATTTTACAAGATTGGCTTTTCGCTGAATGGCTTCCGCCCACAGGCGCACTTTGTTCCGCTCATCGTTCGCAATTTTTTTTACCAGCAGGTGGGTGTACCAGAGCGAAACCATGACAATGAGCATGGCGCCCAGGAGCAAAAAAAATTTCCATCGCTGTTTACGGGAGTAAATATTCATGGGTGCGGATAATGAACCTGCTGCACGCAGGTTTCTACGAATATACGAAAGAAGAAAAAGAGAAGAAGAAAATTATTCCTTAATGGAGAAGGAAACATCGGGCTGAGCAACCTGCGTTACGCCTTTTCCGTTTGGCTCGAGCATGAGAATTTTTTCGAGCGTAAACACCGCGCCTTTGGTTGCGTATTTATTAATTTCTTCTTTTTGCTTTTCGCTCCATTTTCCCCCGGGTCCTGTTTCAGAAATTGCAGAGGTGGCATTATCGGCATTTGTTGCCGTGGTCGTGAGCGCAAAATTCCGGATTAAATATTTTGAATAATCCTTTTTATCTATGGCGCCCAGCAGCGATTGAAGATTGGGAAACGCCAGCAATTCTGCTTTTGTGAATTGCGCATTGCCTTTGGAAGCAGCGGTTGCCTGTTGCGCAAATGTGCATCCGACAGATGCAACAGTGAAGAGCGAAAGGAAAAGTAATTTTTTCATTGGTGTGAATTTATAAGCAAATGTACTATAAAAAAATAAAAAAGCAACTATCCGTGGCGCAGATATGTTTCCACTCTCAGTTTGGCATTCTCGCGGATGTTCATCCAGAAAAGATTATAGTCGAGAATATGATAGCGCCTTTTTCCCGGATAACCTTTTTTATTTTTCTTATGCACCCACAACAATCCATCGGGAGAAACTTTTGCATCGGCAATTCCTTTATCAATTCCGGTGAAGCCATAGGGCACGCTTCCGAGATTCAGCGATACATTCGCGCAGCATGTATCGTGTTTCCACGTTAACGGGTTTTCGCACTCAAGATTTTTTCCAAAATATTTATCGGCCGGCACATTCCAGCAGGTAGAATTCCAGCAAATGATGCAGCTCGTTTGCGAAGCGGAATCAGAGGCGGGAATAGTTGAGTAAGAATTCTTTTTTATTCCATAGCCAATCGCATACGCGGCAACTAATTTTTTCCGGAGTGCAGAGTCCTTTTCAAAATAATCGTGAAGCAAACGTTCTGCGTGGCCGCTTCCCTGGCTATGCGAAGCAAGGATGATGGGTCGTCCGTTATTATAATTTTTCAAATAATATTCAAATGCTTTCTTCACATCTTCATAGGCAAAATCAAGCGCCTTGCCTCCGCTTCCTTCGCGCATGGCATACGCCCAAAGGACTGCCTGCCGGTAACGCGGTGCATATATTTTGCAACTTGCGTTGAACACACTCGCCTGATGGCGAATGGTGCTCTTGTCTATTCTGCGATTTAGTTTTTTATTATTCACATCTGCGTTCCAGTGTTTTCCTGTCAGATAAATTGTCGGATAAATAAAAAACACATCTGCTTTTGCATTTGCCTGTTCGTCTTTCAGATTTGTTCCGTAGGGAATTGCGTCAGCGCTGTCTTTTTTCGTGGGAAGTGCCGCCCAATATTTTTCTTGTGAATAATCTGGCGCAGAGGGAGCTTTGCTTTTTTCAAAACTGCGAAGCGGAGCGAGGCAGGAAGAAAGAAAAATAGAAAAACAAATAAAAAAAAACTTCCTCACAAAATTATTTATTGATGTGATAACTTACCAAAGTGAATTTAGTAGTAATAACTGTGTCAAAGGGGGTATTTCTTTCTTCACGTTTAATAAGTCCAATATCTTTCGTGTAATATTCTCGAGTCATCCAATATTGTTCTGCGTTATTCATCCCGATTCCAAAATAACCAGCATCGTATTGAAGTGTTATTAATGTATGGCTATATATCGTTGGATTAATTACAACAGAAGTATCGGTTTTCCAAATAGCAAGCGACCATTGATGTCCTGAAAAATAATCCCAGTGTCCCTCTCCGCAATCTCCATTAGGATCGCATAATATAGGTACAAAATAACTTCCACACGTTCCTCCGCAAGTTGAAAGAGAATAACCTTTCACATATACAGTATCATAGAAAATTGATTTGGCTAATAATCGCGGGAGAACATATTCTTCATATTCCGGAGTAGTTCTATAATCATTCTTATTATACCTCAGGTCAACATATTTATCTGTTTTCATTGTAGCGCCATTGCTGTAAGTCCACCAGGAACCCGGATAAGTGGGGAAATAACTTTTAGGAAAAATAGTATCAATTTTAGTTGTATGAGATTGAGATACCGTTGCTATATCCTTTGAACAAGAATAAAAAGAAATATAAAAGATAGCAAGAAAACATATCGATAAGAACACTTTCATGTTTCAAATGTATGAAAAATAAATTTTAAACTACATTTGTTAAATGAACTTCAATAAAATAACGCCAACTCACATTGATTTGTTCAAAAATATATGTGGAGGTGAATTTGTTTTATATGATAAAGATTCGCTCGATAAATATTCCTCCGATGAAACAGAAGATTTGAAATTTCTTCCTGAAGTTGTTCTGAAACCAAATTCCGCAGAACAGATTTCTGCGATATTAAAAATCTGCAATAAAGAATTAATTCCTGTTACTCCCCGTGGAGCGGGAACAGGATTGAGCGGAGGCGCGCTTCCGGTTTTTGGCGGAGTAATTCTTTCCACGGAGCGATTAAATACTATTATTGAGATTGACGAACGGAATCTGCAGGCAACTGTTGAGCCGGGAGTCATCACACAAATTTTTCAGGAAGCAGTAATTGAAAAAGGTTTGTTCTATCCTCCCGACCCATCGAGCAGGGGAAGTTGTTTTCTAGGTGGGAACCTTGCCGAGTGCGCGGGTGGTCCGCGCGCGGTGAAGTATGGCGTAACGAAAGATTATGTTTTGAATCTTGAAATGGTTGTGCCCACCGGAGAAATTATCCGGACGGGCGCAAACGTTCTGAAAAATTCTACCGGATATAATCTTACTCAACTCGTGGTGGGCAGCGAAGGAACGCTTGGAATAATTACGAAAATTGTTTTCAAACTTCTTCCGTATCCGAAAAAAAATGTGGTGATGCTTGTTCCGTTTTTCTCAGCCGAGAAAGCATGTGAAGCAGTGTCGGCAGTTTTTCGCGCGGGAATTATTCCCTCCGCTATGGAATTTATGGAGCGTGATGCGATTGATTGGGCAATGAAATATGTGAGCGGAATAACTATGAAAATTAAAAATGAAATTCAGGCACATTTATTAATTGAGGTGGACGGAAATGATTTGGAAGTAATAATGAAGGATGTTGAAAAAATTTCCGAAGTACTTTCACAATTTGAATGTGATGAAATTCTTTTTGCAGATACTGAAGAGCAAAAGCAAAATCTCTGGCGTATGCGCAGAAGCATTGGCGAAGCGGTGAAATCGCATTCTATATATAAGGAAGAAGATACGGTGGTGCCCCGCGCTGAACTCCCGAAACTTTTGAAAGGCGTGAAAGGAATAGGGGAGAAGTATGGATTCAAATCGGTTTGTTACGGACATGCGGGCGATGGAAACCTGCACGTGAATATTATTCGCGAAAATCTCAGCGATGAAAAATGGAACAATGAAATTCCCAACAGAGCCATTCCCGAAATTTTTCAACTCTGCGTTTCGCTCAAAGGAACTTTATCGGGCGAGCATGGAATCGGCTGGGTGCAGAAAAATTATATGAACATTGCTTGTCATCCAAAAGCAATTTCACTTCAGAAGGAAATCAAAAAACTTTTTGACCCGAACGGAATAATGAACCCCGGGAAAATATTTGTGTGAAATTTAACTAATGAATTTGCTGTCCCACTCAAACTCGCTGAAGTTTTGATTCAGCCGTATGTAGCCGATGTGAGCGAACGTAGAGGAGAAAAAAATATTTGAGAGAAGAAAAATAAACAGGCGGGAAGGATAATCAACCGGAATTAAAATTGTAATAAAGATAGAGAGCGTAAGAAAAGTAAGAATGAAATTTTTTATTGTCCGAAGAGGGAATGCAACTATTTTCCTGAATGCATTCAAATCATTTCCCCATTTATAAATGAATAAAAATTTATTTTCTCCTACTTTGGCAAATAACAGCGGGTCTTTGTTCCTGTCTTCCAATTTGAAAAGAGAAGCGGGCGCAAGAATTTTAAACTCCGAAAACTTTACCTGATATTTTTTCTCAAGTTCTTTTACGTGAAGAATTGCTTCATAGGGAATTTCGCCCTTAAAAAGTTTTGAATCAAGAAAACGAAGGCGGTAAGTGATGGCTACATTTTTTATTTGGTCAGAAGTAAAAATATTCTCAGAGGAGATAGAAATAGTTGATAGGGAAGATTCGGGATTAAAAATCCTATCATAAATTTCTTTTTCTTTTTTAATCTCCGCGTTAAAAATAGAATACGCTTCATCTAGAGGAGAATATTTTTTCTTCTCTTTGATTAATTCATTCTCTATGTTAATGCGCGAAAACATTTTTAGAATTATCTTCAACAAAGTTAGGAATTTTTACTTTTACATCAAATTATGCAACGGATATTTTATTCACTTATTGCAATAGTGTTTTTTTGTTTAACTGCTTTTGCCGAAAATGGCGATTCGCTTAAAGCCGCTCTTTCAAATGCAAAAACTGATTCTTCGAGGTTTAATGTTTTGGATAAACTCGCGTGGGCTGCACTTTATTCAGACATTGACAAAGCCCAGTATTTTGCAAATGAAGGATTATTGTCAGCAGTAAAATCAAAAGAGAAAAAAATCATTGCTCGGGCGCACCATACGCTTGCCACAGTTTTCCTGCAGGAAAATAAAAATGACAGCGCACTGTTTCATTTTCGCAAAGCCATAAAACTTTTTTCAGAAGCAGGAATGGAAGAAAAATCTGCGGGCTCTTACAATGGAATGGGAAATGTTTGTCTTTATGAAGGCGCCTATGAAAAGGCGCTCGATAATTATTTGCAGGCGCTCCGGCTTCTCGAAAAAAATCCTAAGTATAAAGACAAAACCGGTTTGGTGCTCGGCAACATCGGCATTGTGTATTACAATCTAGATAATTTCGATAAGGCAATTGAATTTTATAATCGCGCATTGGAAATTCATACAATCACAGGAGATTCTGCGGGAATGGCAAATACATTATCCAATCTTGGAAATATTTACAAAGACAAAAATGAATTTGATAAAGCGGAAAATTATTTTAGCAAGGCATCCCTGCTTTTTGAAACTCTTCATGAATTATATGGCGCTGCAACATGTTACGCAAGTATTGGATTGATTAATGCGTCCCGGGAAAATTATGTACAGGCACTTGGAAATATTTCCCGTGCGCTGGATATGTATAAAGACCTGAAGAATGAAGATGGCATTACAAACATTTATTGCGACCTTGGACAAATATATTTTCAGATGAAGAAATATCAGAAGGCAATTGAGTATTTGAATCAGAGCATTGAAATGGCAAAAAAAATAGGAGCAAAGAACAGAATCATGGAAGCATACGGATGGCTTCATAAAGTTTACGAATCAAAAAAAGATTTTGAGAACGGATATCGCTATTTGAATTTATACCTGCATGCGAAAGATTCCATTCTAAACCAGGATAATTCTAAAAACATTGCGCGGATGCAAACCATTTATGAAACGGAAGAAAAGGAACAGCAGTTGGAAGCAAAAGAAACAGAACTGAAAAAAGAGCAAGCAGAACTCCGTCAGAAAACCATTCAGCGGAATGCATTTTTATTCGGAGGAGGATTGATTTTAATTCTGATGATAGTGATTTACATAGCGTATGCGCAGAAGAAAAAATCAAACAAGGCAATTACTTTTCAGAAGGAAATCATTGAGCAGAAAAATAAAGACATTACCGACAGCATTAATTACGCCAAGCGGATTCAGACGGCAATTCTTCCCGGAAAAGAATTTGTGCAGAAATTATTTCCTCAGTCATTTGTTTTTTATCATCCGCGCGATATTGTGAGCGGTGATTTTTATTTTTTCGCAGAGGCGGGAAAGAAAAAAATTGCCGCTGCCTGCGATTGCACCGGGCATGGTGTTCCGGGCGCATTCATGAGCATGATTGGAAATGATTTGCTTCATAAAATTGTGAATGAAAATAAAATTACTGATACTGCAAAAATTCTGAGTGAACTTCATAAAAATATTTTGCAGGCATTGAACCAGGATATTCAGAACAGAACATCGTTTGACGGAATGGATGTTTCCATTATTTGCTATGACGAAGAGAAAAAACAAATTCAGTTTTCCGGAGCAATTCGCCCGTTGTATTATTTTACTTCAGCAGGATTTCAGGAACTGAAAGGCGACAGGAATTCCGTTGGAGCGGAAGGCGCAGCATTTTCTTCGCAGCAGATTTCTTTGAACGGCTCTTCCACTTTTTATCTTTTCTCCGATGGATATGTGGACCAGTTTGGCGGGAAGAATGGGAAAAAATTTATGGCGAAAAAATTTAAAGACGTTCTGAATTCTGTTCAGAAGAAATCCATGCAGGAGCAGGAAGAAATTTTATCGAAAGAATTATTTGAATGGAAAAATGACAGAGGGCAAGTAGATGATGTGCTTGTAATCGGAATCAGGATTTAATGTAATCTCTCCACAACTTTATTATTGTTTTCATATCATCCGGCAAATCAGTTTCAAAATCCATTTTCTTTTTTGCAGTGGGATGTTCGAACGAAAGATATTTTGCGTGAAGCGACTGCCGCGGACAAATCCGAAAACATTTTTCAACCATCTCTTTATATTTTCCGTGAGTGGAACTTTTCAGAATTTTATTTCCTCCATAATCCGCATCTCCAAAAACTGTGTGCCCGATGTGTTTCATGTGAACTCTGATTTGATGCGTGCGCCCGGTTTCCAATTTACATTCAACCAGCGAAACATACTTGAAATTTTCCAGAACTTTATAAAGCGTAATTGCGGGCTTGCCGTGATTTCCCTCCGGGAATGCCGCCATTTTTTTCCGGTCGCTTAAACTTCTTCCTATGTGAACATTGATGGTTCCTTCTTTTTCTTTCGGCTCTCCCCAAACCAGCGCAACATATCTTCTTGAAATTTTTCTGTCGAACATTTCCTTTGCAAGTTTTGCAAGTGATAATTCATTCTTCGCGACAATTATTAATCCGGAAGTTTCTTTGTCGAGGCGATGAACTAATCCGGGACGAACCGAAGCATCTTGCCCTTGCCCTGAAGGGAGTAGGGGAGATTGCACTTTTTTCTTTTCTCCTTTTAGCGTTGAGATTTGGTTGAGATAATACAACAACGCATTAATGAGAGTTCCTGAATAATTTCCGTGCGCGGGATGAACCACCATTCCGGCTTTTTTATTTATGACAAGCAAATCATCGTCTTCATAAATTATTTCAAGCGGAATATTTTCAGGAAGAATATTTATTTCCTTCGGAGGATGTGCGAGCACAATGCTGATTTCATCGGCAGGTTTTACTTTGTAACTCGATTTTATTTGCCTGCCGTTCACCAAAACATTTCCGGCTTCAATGGCAGATTGAACTCTCGTGCGCGTGGAATTGGCAATGTGAGTGAAAAGAAATTTATCTGCGCGAAGCGGTTCTTGTCCTTTGTCAACGACAAATTTTTTATGTTCGAACAATTCTTTTTCTTCGGTTATGCTTTCCAAATCTTCAGACATAGTACAAAAGTAAAAATCCCCCGATTGTGTCGGGGGATTCTTCGAGCGGAAGACGGGACTTGAACCCGCGACATTTACCTTGGCAAGGTAATGCTCTACCAACTGAGCTACTTCCGCATTGGATTGCAAAAATAGAAAAATCTATATCTTGTAAAATAGGGAAGGAGATAAGTATTTTTGTAACTTCGGGTATGAACGAAAACCATAATCCTCTTTTTGCTGTTTCACCGATTGACGGGCGCTATCATTCGCAAACAAAAGAGCTTTCAGATTATTTTTCAGAATACGCTTTAATCAAGTACCGTTTGTTTGTTGAGGTGGAATATTTTATTGCGCTTTGTGAATTGCCCCTGCCTCAACTGAAAAGTTTTGCAAAAAAGAATTTTGAGAAACTCAGAAAGATTTATATGGAATTTTCTCAGAAGGATGCGGAGAAAATAAAACAAACGGAAGCCATCACCAATCACGATGTGAAAGCAGTTGAATATTTTCTGAAAGAAAAATTTGACGCGCTGAAGTTTTCCGAATACAAAGAGTTCATTCACTTCGGGCTTACTTCCCAGGATATAAATAACACCGCCACTCCGCTTCTTTTTAAAGATGCGATGAATCACGTTTATCTTCCGTTGCTGGAGAAAATTATTTCCGATTTAAAATGGATGAGCCAGGAATGGAAAGATATTTCCATGCTTGCGCGCACGCACGGGCAGCCGGCTTCTCCCACGCGCTTGGGAAAAGAAATGCTTGTGTTTGTCGAGCGGCTTGCCATGCAAAGAAAATTGTTGCAGGAAATTCCTTTCTCTGCAAAGTTTGGCGGAGCAACAGGAAATTTCAACGCGCATCACGCAGCATACTCAACTATTAACTGGGTGGATTTTGCAAATCATTTTGTGAAAGATAAATTGAGTTTGCACCGCTCGCAGTACACTACGCAGATTGAACATTACGATAATCTTTCCGCGCAACTGGATGCAATGAAAAGAATAAATACCATTCTCATTGATTTATGCCGCGATGTGTGGATGTATGTTTCGATGAATTATTTCAAACAGAAAATTAATAAAGATGAAATTGGTTCTTCGGCAATGCCGCATAAAGTAAACCCGATTGATTTTGAAAATGCAGAAGGAAATCTTGGTGTTGCAAATTCTTTCTTCGAACATTTATCTGCAAAGCTTCCCGTTTCGCGCCTGCAAAGGGATTTGACGGACTCAACTGTGTTGAGAAATATTGGAGTGCCGTTCGCGCACACAGTCATTTCATTCAAATCAGTCCTGAAAGGTTTTGGAAAATTAATTGTGAATGAAAAAGCAATTGAAAAAGATTTGGAAGACAACTGGGCTGTGATTGCAGAAGCCGTGCAGACAATTTTAAGAAGAGAAGCTTACCCGAATCCTTATGAAGCGCTGAAAGAACTCACGCGCAAAAATTCTTCCATTACTAAAAAAGATTTTGAAAAATTTATTTCCGCACTGAAAGTGGAAAAGAAAGTAAAAGATGAATTAAAAAAACTTTCTCCTGCAAATTATACCGGAGTTCATTAATTGTTCCAGATTCTCCATGCTTCTTCCGCCTGCAAATGCAGCATCTCTAATCCGTTTTTGATTTGCGAGCCCTTCTCTTTTCCTTTTTTCAGAAATAATGTTTCCTCCGGATTATAAATTAAATCGTAAAGGAGATGCTTGCGGGTAAGAAACTCAAAGGGAATATCCGGGCAATTATTACTATTTGGAAACATTCCAAGGGGAGTTGTATTGATTATTAATGAACATTCCTGAATAATACTTCGGTTTATATCCGAATAGGAAAAATGATTTTTACTTCTTGACACTGACCTAAAACTAATTTTAAGCATGTCTAAAATATACTTTACTGCTTTTGCTGCACCGCCTGTTCCAAGTACCAATGCTTTTTTAGGATGCAGTTTTAGCAGCGGCTGAAGAGATTTTTCAAACCCAACAATATCTGTATTGTATCCCTTCAATTTATGATTTGAAATTTTTATACAGTTAACCGCTCCAACTTTTTTTGCCGCTTCATCTATCTCATGAAGAAACTTCAGTATGCCTTGCTTGTGCGGAATGGTTACACTCAGCCCTGCGAGGGAAGGGTTTTGTTTGAGCAATTCGGGAAATTCATTTATGTTTTCAATCGGGAGGTTTCTGAACTCGCAATCAGAAATATTTTCACGCTTGAATTTTTCTGTAAAATATTTCTGCGAGAAAGAGTGGGCGAGAGGATAACCAATCAATCCAAACAGCCGTTTGATGTTTGATGTTTGATGTTTGATGTTCATGAAGTTCGCTGCGGGCTTTGCGTCTTTGCGAGAAATATTTTACTTCTTAGAATGCTTGATGAATTCAAAAACAATAGGAAGAATGGAAATAAAAATAATTCCGATAGCAACCAATTCAATATTCTTTCTTATCCATTCAATTTCTCCGAGAAAATATCCAGCGAATATCAAACTTGCAATCCAGATTCCTCCTCCGAGAATATCGAACGAAAAAAACTTTTTATAATTCATTTCGGCAACTCCGGCAACAAACGGTGCGAACGTTCTCACAATGGGAACAAAACGTGCGAGGATAATTGTTTTCACTCCGTATTTTTCATAGAAGGAATGTGTTTTATCCAAATGTTTTTGCTTGACTAAATTTCTATTTCCAAATTTCAAACGGGTTACTTTCAATCCGAGTATTCGCCCAATCCAGTAATTGGAATTATCTCCCAGAATGGCGGCAGCAAACAGAAGCAAAACCAACACACTCACATCCATAAACCCGGAACGCGCAAACAATCCGGCAGTGAACAGCAGCGAATCTCCCGGGAGAAAAGGAAAAATCACTACACCTGTTTCAATAAAAATTACAAGAAACAAAATTACATACACCGCTGTTCCGTATTGTTGAAACAGCCATTGGAAATCAAGATGAAGAATATGTTTGAAAAGTTCGAACAAGCGGAATTAATATTTTGTAATGGCGGCATCAATTTCATCCGCCCACCGATGAATTCCGCCTTTAAGATTGAAAACATTGGTAAAGCCCTGCGCTTCGAGCGCCTGTGTGATTACACCCGAACGGTTTCCGGTTCTGCAATAGAAGACAACTTTTTTGTCGCGAGAAATTTTATCGAGATTAGTCATTACTTCTCCCATGGGAATTAATTCTCCGCCAATGCTCGCAATATCTCTTTCATAGTCCTCGCGCACATCAATTAACTGGAAGTCCTCTTTAGCGTCTTTCATTTTTTTTAATTCGGTACAGGTGATTTCTTTCATAAAAAATTATTTGATTGCTTTAGAAAATTCTTTCGGAAGAAAAGTGAAAAAAGTATCTCCGCGCAAACCAAGGCGCAATGTTTCAAGCGGCAATGCTTCTTCCGGAGCAATGTTTCCAAGATTCACATTTGCTCCTAATTGTTTTATCCACCAGACCTGCTGTGATTTTTTGGGCGCTTCCCAGATAATATTTTCTTGTTTCACTTTCGCTTTTATTTTCTGAACAAGCGTTTCGTGCGCGTGTCCGCTTGCGCGGTAAATTCCCACCGTTCCGCTTTCACGCGATTCGGCAATCACTTTCCATGAACCGGCTTCCAGTTCTTTGTTCATCATACTAATCCACAGGTTCGGGTGAATGATGATTCCTTCTTCTTTCGAACCCACTTCAGAAAGCACTGTATAATTTTTTGCGAGTTTGGAAATGTATTCACATTTTTTATTGTGGCTGAGTTCAATGGAACCGTCAGATACCTCGGCTGTATCGAGTTTGAATTTATCGAGGAACGCGCAGTATTCGTCAAACAATCCGCGAATGATGAATGATTCGAAGAGGGTTCCGCCAAAATAAACTTTGAGTCCGGCATCTTTGTATAATTTTATTTTCTCAGAAAGATTTTTTGTGATGACGGATGTTCCGAAGCCGAGTTTTACAAAGTCAATAAATTCTTCGGAAGAATGAATCATGTCTTCCGCCTGGCGCAAACTCAATCCTTTGTCCATCACCATGGAGATGCCGTCTTTTCTCGGCTTCTTCGTTCGTTTGGGAATATGAGGCAAGGAAACGTTCATGGGCAATTTTAAAAGTTGAACGGCAAGTATAGGGAAATTTCAATTTCGCGAACCTGATTCTTCTCAACGTTTTATTTTGTTATTCGAAAACTTCTTTCACTTCCTTCTCAATCTTATTAGCAAACTCTTCGACATTCATCGTTCCAACATCGCCTTTGCCGTGTTCGCGCAGAGCAATGGAGTTTGCAGCAATTTCTTTTTCGCCAAGGATTGCCATATAGGGAACTTTCATTGTTTCCGCATCGCGGATTTTCTTTCCAATCTTTTCCGAGCGGTCATCTACCGATGCGCGTATGTTATGCTTTCGGAAAAGTTCGAGAATGTTTTTTGCATTCTCGTTGAAGCGGTCGCTGATGGGAAGAATAGTAACTTGTTCAGGCGCGAGCCACACAGGGAAATTGCCCGCGTAATGTTCTATGAGAAAACCGATGAAGCGCTCGTGCGTTCCCAGCGGTGCGCGGTGAATGCAGATGGGAGTTTCCGCGTGATTATTTTTGTTAATGTATGTCAAGCCGAATCTTCTCGGCTGCGCAAAGTCAACTTGATTTGTTGCCAAAGTAAATTCTCTTCCAATGGTGCTCCAGATCTGCACATCAATCTTTGGTCCGTAGAAAGCGCCTTCATCGGGAACTTCCTTGTAAGGAATTTTTGAATCAATCAAAACATTGCGCACCATGTCTTCTGTTTCAATCCAGAGTTCGGGTTCGTTCACATATTTCTTTCCGAGTTTTTCTTTTGAATGCGTGGAGAAGCGCATTACATATTTATCTATTCCGAAGATTTTAAAATACTTCAGGTACATTTCATTCACCGCTATGAATTCCTGCTCGAACTGTTCCTTGGTGCAATAAATATGCGCATCGTTCATTTGCATGGAACGCACGCGCATCAATCCGAATAATTCACCGCTTTGTTCGTAGCGGTAAACAGTTCCGTATTCCGCAAGGCGGAGCGGCAACTCTTTATAACTCGGATTCAGCGAAGCAAATATTTTATGATGGTGCGGACAGTTCATCGCCTTGAGATAATATTTTTCATTGTCCATTTCCATGGGAGGAAACATGCTGTCGGCATAGTAGGGGAGATGCCCGCTGGTTTTGTACATAGATTCTTTTGCGAGGTGCGGAGTGCGCACGCGCTTGTAACCCGCGCGCTCTTCGGTAACTTTCGCAAGCGTTTCCAATTGCTCAATCATCACGCCTCCGTTCGGAAGCCATAGCGGAAGACCGGGGCCCACATCATCATCGAAGGTGAAAATCTTTAACTCCTTTCCAATTTTTCTATGGTCGCGCTTCTTTGCTTCTTCAAGCATTTTCAAATACTCGTCCAGTTCTTTCTGCGCAGGGAAAGTGATTCCGTAAATGCGCGTGAGTTGCTTGTTCTTCTCGTCACCGCGCCAGTATGCGCCAGCAATGTTGAGCAACTTCACTGCTTTTATGAATCCTGTATTAGGAATATGCGGACCTCTGCATAAGTCAACAAAATTTCCCTGCTGGTAAAAAGTAATTTGTCCGTCCTGCAAATCGTTAATCAGTTCGAGTTTATATTCATCTCCTTTCTTCTGAAAATATTCGAGTGCATCTTTCTTCGAAACTTCTTTTCGCACGTAGGAATTTTTCTGCCGCGCGAGTTCGAGCATTTTATCTTCTATCTTTTTAAAATCTTCCGAAGAAATTGTTTTGCCTCCAAGATCAACATCGTAATAATATCCTGCATCAACAGGAGGACCGATTCCGAATTTAATTCCCGGATAAAAAGTTTCAAGCGCTTCCGCCATCAAATGTGCGGATGAATGCCACATCGCGCTTTTTCCTTCGGCATCGTTCCATGTGAGAAAAAGAATTTTAGAATCTTCTTTTATCGGACGGGTTGCATCAATGACATCCCCCGCCTCCGCTGCGCGGAGTCGAACTTCGTTCCCAACCTTCCGGTTGCCTTCATTAAGGGGGACAACTTTTGCTGCAAGAACATTGCGCGCAAGCCCTTCGCTTATGCTTTTGGCAATATCAAGCGCGGTGGTTCCTGCTGCGTATTCTTTAATCTTTCCGTCAGGAAAAGTTATTTTAATCATAAGGACGGCAAAGATAGAAAAAGAAGAAGAAGGAATAATTCAACTAAGATTAATTGCCGAACCGGAGGTGAATTTCTTGTACAGAAATATCAAATGATTCTAAACTAACGCATACATGAGGACGGAAGACCTGACGGCAGTTAAAAATAAGAAAAGGAAATTTATTCCTTTATTCCGCTGCTCGTATTTTTCAATTTCCCGTTTCATATATTTTATATACTGGCTGCACATAAAGTTTCTGAAAATGTCTATATTGTTTTTTTCTCTTGAATCATTTAATGCTTTTATGTAAGCGGATTTGTCTTCAAGAAATACAATGGAGAGCGGTTTCTTATGTGCTGCCTGAATATAATTCATCAACAGGCGGGCAGTGCGCCCGTTGCCGTCAAACCAGGGATGAATGCTCACTAAATAATAGTGCGCGTTAAACGAGAGTTCATATACTTCTTCATTCGTTTTTATTGAATTGATTTTGCTTTGCAGTTTTTGACAAAGTTCATTTACCATAGAAGGAACTTTATCGTAGTTCACAAAATAAGTTGTTCCTGCCGTAACATTGCCGAGCCGGAAGTCGCCTTTTGTATCATCGCACATTCCAAGCGGAGTGCTGCGCTGCTGCCCTGTGTTTTTATTCACGAGTGCGTTTATCTGTTTCAGAAATTCAGGGGTAATCCCGATTCTGTTTTTTGCTTTGTCAAGGCAAAACAGCAATGCTCTGTAATGGTCTTTCACCATTTCATGTTCACTCATTGATTTTCCCTTTGCAGTAATGCCTTCGGTTATGAGCAAAGTGGTTTCTTCGAGTGTGAGCGTGCTGCCTTCAATGGCGCTGCTGTGGTGCACAATGGCAATGCGGTTGAACTGCTCAAAGTCAACAACTATATTTAGTTTGAGCGATTCAAACTTTTGAACCCATTTATTTAGTTCATCCCATTGCATGATGCAAAGTTAATTTGTTTAGAGATTGGAGAAGTCACAGACGCGCGCCACATTATGGGTTGAACACTATTCACAATAAAATTCATTTATAGCCATTTCAATTCTTATTTCTTTTTTCCGTTCAGCAACCTTCCGATTACTTTATCTTCTAATTGTCACGATTGAAAGTAACTGTCTGTCCGCTGTGTTTCTTTATTTGTCAGTCTTAGAAATAAACCCCGCCCACGATTCGAGAGTAAGAAACACGCAGTGAAAAATAAGTCCTCCGGTGCGCATAAAAAGTCCACCCTCAATAGTCGGGAAAAAATTCCAGTGGATAACATATACGATAAGAATCAGCGCATGAGCGGCAGCGCCAACGCGGTTCCATTTTCTCACATTTTCCTGGCGCGAACCCATCAGCAAAACAACTCCGATGAGCGCAAACAGCGTGTATGCCTGAAACAAACCAACATGCCCCAATTTATCTGCCTGAAGAAATTTGAAAACACCAATGCCATTCATCATTCCTATTGTTGAAGCGATGGCAAAACCTGTTCCGGCTGCCACGGCAATTGTACCATGAACTTTTAAGATTTTTTTTCGGATCAGTTCCATGGGCTGCCACGGCAATTGTACCATGAACTTTTAAGATTTTTTTTCGGATCAGTTCCATGAGTTTTATTTGATTAGTTACTTTTTGTTGTTTTCAAAGTTAAGAATAGTTTGTCTGGTCTGCCGAGCGCAACTGTCAAGCCGAGAAAATTATTTGTCGGTGATTACTAATTTCTCCGTAACAACCTCACCCCCGCCCTCTCCTTGCAAAGGAGAGGGAGTTGTCAGCCGAGCGAAATTGTCGAAATCTTTATTTGCTATATTGCTCTGGTGTGACCTTTATATCAAATAAATATTTCCCGTCTTTGTCTTTATAGTAATAAATTAAAGTGACTTTATTGTCTCGCATTATTTTATAGCTTGGATTTGATGTTGCTTGATTGATAATAGAAGGTTCATAGATTTTTTTAATTGCGTCTATATTTGAAATTCCTTTTTGAACATTAACTAAAGTATAATTCCACTGCATTTCATTATTTGGATAAGCAATGCAATCGTCCAAGCGAATATCTTTATTAACAGTGATTGGACAATCTTTGTTTAGCTTATTTGCTGATTCTAATAATTCCTCGTGAATTGCTGAAGTAGATTTTCCGCGAAAAAGCTGGACGATGAGTATTATTCCTATTACTGCAAGTATTACAAAGAATTCTCTTTTTAGAAAATTTTTGATTGTCCATGGTTTTTTTTCAAGTGGATTCATTTTAAATTTTATTTATAAAGTTATTGTCGACCATGCGCAACTGTCAGCGAAAAATTGCCTGGGTGAAAACTGCCGTCATGGTTTTTGATTTTGGAGATGAGAATTGCTATCGAGATGAGAAAAAGGTTTTTCATTTAATATTTTTTAGTTAACGAAAAATTACTGTATCATTATTTTTTTCGTTGCAGTTCCTTTTTCGGAATTTACTTTGATGAAATAAATGCCTTGGGGTTTGTTTGATAAATCAATAGTGAGATTCATCGCTCCGATCGGAATGACACGCAGTATCATTTTTTCTCCTATGAGATTTGAGATTTCAATGTTTGAAAGTTTCTCTGAACATTGAAGTGAAATTACTCCGCTTGTTGGGTTGGGAGAAATAGTAAAAAGCAATCCATCAGCATAATTTGTTTGACCGTTTGGATTTGAAAATGTAATATGAATGGTATCGCTGCCCCAGCATCCTACGCTATCGTAAACTTCTACAATATATGTTCCCGTATCCGTTACAAAAATCGTCTGTGTATTGTCGCCTGTTGACCAGTAATATGTATTCCAAGGTCCGGGGTTTCCAGCATCAAGTATTATAGTATCACCCGGTGTTATTACCGTATCGTTACCGAGATTAACAAATGGACCAATTGTTAGAGTTTTTATTATTGTATCCACCCCGTCAACTATTAGCGTTACTGTATAATAGCCGGCAGAGTTAAAAATATGACATGCGTATAGTGAGCTGTCAATATTTGCAAAGCCAGAAGCGGTATCACCAAAATTCCAAACCCAATTTTGTCCGGGACAGGTAATTGGATCAGGATAAAAGCAAACCGAACTCCATGTACAAGAATCACTATAAGTAAAATTAGTAATAGTTTGTCCGGAAATTATCAAGGTTTTTATTATTGTATCTGTTCCGTTCACTATGAAAGTAACTGTATAGTTGCCGGGTGTATTATAAAAATGGCTAGGGTAAAGTGTCGTGTCAATATTTGCCGGACCGGAAGCAGTGTCTCCAAAATTCCAAAGCCAACTTTCACCTGCACAAGCAGAGAAAACGGGATTAAACCAAACCTGACTTCCCACACAAGAGTCACTATAAGTAAAATCAGTAATGGTCTGACCTGAATTAATTGTGACAGTATTTATTATTGTATCTCCACCATTCATGATTAACATGACTGTATATGTTCCGGCAGAAGAAAAAGTATGCAAAGGTGTCCATGAAGTATCAGTATTTGCAGGACCGGAAGCAGGATCGCCAAAATTCCAAAGCGTATTTAGCGCAGGACAAGTAGGCCAAGTAAGAAGATATGGATAAAACTGAATTGGATTTCCTGTACAATAACCACTATAATAAAGACCATAATAATTAAAATTAGAGGCAGGAGGAATACCACTTGTTGTTACATAAGCCGAAGTTGAAGGAGAAACGCAGCCATTGGTTAGGTTAACTGCCACATTGAAGGAGCCATAAGTATTAACGGTTATACTTTGTGTTGTTGCCCCATTCGACCAAAGATAATTGCTTCCGGCAGTTGCAGTTAATATTACACTGTCACCAGGACAAATAATAGTTGTTCCGCTTGCAGAAATTCCTGCCTGACAGGTATCTGTCCATTCCCAAAAATCTTTCAAATAACCTGCATAATTACCTGTTCCTATATATCCTTTATTTCCTATGGAAAACCCGACTGCTTGCCAACGTGCTAGTCCACAGAAGTTGGATATTTGTTTCCAAGTATCTGTTGCTTGGTTCCATTGCCACACATCCTGTTTTTCTCCGATTGAATCAACGCCTGTTCCTATATATCCTTTTGTGCCGATAGAAAAACCTACAGCAAATCTTCTTTTCGTTCCTCCAAAGTTTGCCTTTTGCACCCAAACATTTGTTGCTTGTTCCCATTCCCAGAAATCATTGAAGAAAGTAGTACCGTTAAGTCCAGTTCCAATATATCCCTTGGTGCCGATTGAAAAGCCAACAGGATTTTG
Source organism: Bacteroidota bacterium (assembly GCA_016195025.1). NCBI lineage: Bacteria > Pseudomonadati > Bacteroidota > Bacteroidota bacterium. Next base: position 20,880 of record JACQAL010000058.1, read on the forward strand.
TCTTACTACGCCAAGAAAGTTTGCTTTTTGTGTCCAGGTATTGTAGGATGGGGAAGCCATGTCGCCATCCCACTCCCAAAAGTCACTTCTTAAAGAATCATCATCTAAGCCCGTTCCTATATATCCTTTTTTACCTATGGAAAATCCAACAGCAAAATATCTTCCAGTTCCTCCAAAGTTGGCTTTCTGTGTCCACATATTTGATGCTTGATCCCATTCCCAAAAGTCATTCAAATTATTTGGAAATTTATATCCAGTACCTATATACCCTTTTTTTCCAATAGAAAATCCCACAGCATAACCTCTTCCTATTCCTGGAAAATCTGCCTTTTGAGTCCATGTATCTGTTACTTGATCGTATTCCCAGAAATCATCTGGATTGCTGCCCGATGCAGTACCAATGTATCCTTTCAAACCAATAGAAAATCCAACAGCGCCATCTCTTGCATTTCCGCCAAAGTTTGTTTTTTTAATCCAGTCGCATGGAGGAGGAGGAGCCGGTGGATTCAATTCCCAGAAATCCTGAAGAGAAAAACCTGATGAGTTATCATGTCCTGTGCCTATGAATCCTTTTGTGCCTATAGAAAAACCAACAGCATGGTCTCTTTTTGCAACAGATGCTATTTGCGTCCAGTTATCATATCCTGGATTGTATCGCCAACAATCGAACAATGAGGCGCCATTACTATTTGCTTCGCCAGTACATATTAATCCTGAATTTCCGATTGCAAAACCAACTGCATTTTTTCTTGATGTTCCGCCAAAGTTTGCTCTTTGTATCCATGTATCTGTAGTTTGATTCCATTCCCAAAACTGATTGCCATTATTTCCGGTTCCTATATACCCTTTTGTTCCGATAGAAAATCCAACTGCACCATAGGCAGCAACGCCACCGAAATTCGATTTTTGAATCCATATATCGCTTGCCTGATCCCATTCCCAAAAATCATTATATGTATTTGACAAATCTTCTCCAGTTCCGATGTATCCTTTTGTTCCGATAGAAAAACCTACGGCATATTCGCGTGGCGCTCCTCCAAAATTAGATTTTTGCGTCCAAATATTTGTTGCCTGATTCCATTCCCAGAAATTATTTGTATATCCTGTTCCGTCATATCCTGTTCCAACATATCCTTTTGTACCTATGGAAAAGCCAACCGCCCCATAACTTCCGGTAACACTTAAACTGGCTTTTTGTGTCCATGAACCTGCAACTGTATCATATTGCCACAAGTCGTTCATGAAATTTCCAAGGTCATCATTACCCATTCCAATATAACCTTTAGTTCCAATGGAAAAACCAACCGCACCCTGTCTCAATCCTGCTCCATAAACCGCTTTCGGTGTCCATGTGCCTTGTGCTGTTGTCTGTTTGTGGACGACTGTTAAGAGGAGGGAAACTGTCGAGATGAGAAAAAGTTTTTTCATTTAATATTTTTTAGTTTTCTTTTTTTACTGCGGTTTATATTCATACCAATCTTTTGATTTTCCTGCGCCTGCTCTTTGTCCCAATCCTCCGAAAATACGATTGCCAATTGTAATTGCTATTGCTCCTTTATTGCCGCTGAAAATTCTTCCGAATTCTGTTACCTCATTTATAGCGGGATCGTACTCAAATAAATCTCGCGGAACTGTATTATCTCCGCATTCTCCGCCACCGAAATATGCTTTTCCTTTATATGTAAAGCAAAACTCTCCCCCGCATGTTTTGCCTTTATATTTTGTCTTTTCGCTCCATTGTCCAGAAACAATATCATAAGCATTAATAATTTTTTTTTCTGAATTTATAAAGTAAGCAATATTATCCGCTACAAAAATCTGCGAGCCGATTCCTTTTACATCAATTCCTGATTTCTTTGACCATGAATCAGCAGCTGGATCATATTCCCACACACCATAGTTTTCACGCTTGGTGAAAAAATGTCCGAAGTCAAGTACGTAACCTTTTCCTCCGGCTGTGAATCCGTTTGAAGGATAACCTCTGGGAAAATTAGATTTTTTTGTCCATTTATTTGTTGTGGGGTCGTATTGCCAGAAATCTGTTAACTCATCTTCTTTTTTAGAATCGGAAGATTTACCCGTCCAACCTGCTATTACATATCCTTTTCCTTCCAGAGAAAAACCAATACCGTTTCTATGCGCTAACGGCATATTTGCCTTCTGCGTCCATTTATCTTTTGCCGGGTCATATTCCCAAAAATCATTAGAAAGTTTCGAGCCGGAAAAAGAAGTTTGAGAAAGGTCGCCTGCACCTACGTAACCTTTATCTCCAATTGAAAAATAAATACATCCGCTTCTGCCTGAACCTGCAAAGTCCGCTTTAGGAATCCATGATTCATCATCCTTGGAAAAGAAACAACTGAAAATAAGAATGAGAAGAGAGTAATTTTTCTTCATGATATATTGATTTTATTCGGTTATTACTAATTTGTCTACTGATATGGTTTTGTTTTCTTCTGTCAGCCGAACGAAATACAGTCCGCTTGCGAGATTGTCGCGGTTGAAAGTGATTGTCTGTCCACGGAGATTTTTTATTTGCGCAACTGTCTGACCGAAACAGTTGTCCACCGTGAGAGTTGCGTTGTGTAAAAGATTGTCTGTCTGCAAAGTTGTCTGCGTGGAAAAAGGATTGGGAAAAATATTTATTGAATTATAAAAATAATTCTCCTCTATGCCTACGACTCCATTGAATTTGACAATAAAGATGTCATAAGTATTTCCAGTATTGTCTGCATTGGTTAAAGTAGTTGAGCCGAAAGTAATTGATGGGGCACTGAAAATACCTGTGGCGACAACATTTCCATTAGCATCGGCAGAACAATTTAATCCTTCGTCCGTACCGTTTCCTCCTGTTCTTACAGCCCAAATAGCATTACCAAAGGAATCGTATTTTGCAAAATAAATATCCATACTACCTGCACTAGTTATAGTATCTGTTCCAAAAGTAATAGTGCCAAGAAATTCTCCAGTTAAATAAATATTTCCGTTTTGGTCAGTGCAAATTCCATAACCCATACCTCCGCCACTGGTTTGCCATGCTTGTCCGCTTACTTTTGCCCAAAGAACATTTCCTGAAGAATTATATTTTGCAACGAAGGTTACGCCATTGTCAGTAATGAGTGAAATAGTATCTAATAATATAGTAGAACCTTGAAATTCTCCTGTTACATATATATTACCATTAATATCGCTTGTAATGCTATTGCCAAACTGAGAATATGATGTATTGCCCGCTCTTTTTGCCCATAATGAATTACCTGCATTATCATATCCGGCAATAAAAAAATCAGTGTTGGTTGTAGAAGAAGCATTTAATGTTGTTGAGCCAAATGAAAGTGTAGTGCTACGGAATTCTCCGGTTATGTATACATTTCCATTATTGTCAGCAGTAACGCTATGGGCAAAATCATCACCATTTCCTCCATTACCTTTTGCCCATAGTGCATTTATTTGAGAATCAAATTTGGCAACGAAAACATCTTGCGTATTAGAATTTGCGCTGTTGATTGTATATGAACCAAAGGTAACTGAATTGCTCTCAAAATTTCCTGTTATATAAATATTACCATTGCCAGATACATAGATGCCATGAGCAGTCTCCCACCATGAACCGAAACTTTTTGCTATAAGAATATTGCCTTGAGAATCATATTTGACAATAAAAAGATTTGAAATACCATTTTTTGTTAGTGTGGTTGAACCAAAAGTAATTGAAGTGCTATTGAAATTCCCCGTCACATATACATTACCGTTATTGTCAGTTGAAACACCTGCGCCTAAATCTCGTCCATTTCCGCTTGCGGATTTCGCCCAAAGTACATTTCCATTCGCGTCATATTTTACAAGATAAAAATCACCATATCCCGAACTTGTATTTGTTAAAGTAATACTTCCAAAAGTTATTGAGGGGCTCGAAAATTCTCCTGTCACATATATATTTCCGCTATTATCTATCGCAGTTCCATAACCAGCATCCCAACCTTGTGTTTGTATTCCTCCTGCGCTTTTTGCCCAAAGACAATTTAGTGATTGTGCATCTGTCTGCTTGTGCGCAGTTGTCAGCGCGAGAACTGCTGTCGAGATGAGTAAAACTTTTTTCATTGTCTTTGAATACTGTAAAGATAGAAAGTTGCTGTCAAACGTTGCATTGTTTATTTGTCCGCGATTACAAATTTGTCTACTGCGATTATTTTGCTGTCTTGTGTCAGCCGAACGAAGTACAGTCCGCTTGCGAGATTGTCACGGGAGAAAACAACCGTCTGCCCGCTAATATTTTTTATTTGTTTTACTGTCTGCCCGAAACAGTTGTCCACAGTGAAAGTTGCGTTATAGAAAAGACTGTCTGTCTGCTACCACCACCAACTATAATCTTTTATAGGAAGTTTTTTATAAATACTTTCTATTGAATCTTCTCCTTGCAGACCTTTTAATAAAAGCGAACTATCTTTATCATTGTAAAAATAAGTACCCGTGAAATTATTAATGTGATTAGTTTTTGCAGAGTCCTGATAAATCGGATTAATTTTAACAGAGTCATTTGCGGCATTTTCTCTATACAGCAATCCTGTTGCATTTGCTTCAACATTATTTTTATCTTTTAATGTATTCCAGTCATCCGATTCAATATATAGTTTTTTCCAATAATTATAATTTGTAACATCTAAATTCTGTAATACTGAATTTGTTTTTAATTCAGTAATTTGAAAAATTCCGCAAGAGAGTTTTTTATCTTTATTCATATTTATTTTTGTTTTGTGATAAATGCGGGTCGCCAAAGGATAAATTACACAAATCCAAAACAATATTTTTCCTGCTTTAAATAATTTGTTTGTGAATTGATTTGAATCTATTGCACTTGTTTTCTCAGATAAAATGTTCCAGATAATTTTTAATTTGTCAGGATAAGAAATAATAATATATATTGTCATTATAAAAATAAGTACAGATGTCAGCAATGTTGCGTACTGAAAATCATTAAAAGCATTTATCATTACTACATTTCCTGCGACAGGTATCATCAAAATTGCACCTAACAACATCGTTTTTCGAAACATTAATAAACAAGATGGTATTAATTCCATAAGAGATATTATCAATATCTGCCAATTTGATCTGCCATAGAAATAGCTCATGAGAGCCCACGGATTCGCCTCACGCATTGGCGCATCTAAATAATAATAGGATACATCCATTTGTTTGTGCGTAAGTTTTACAACTGCGTAAAAAAACATGATGTAAGCAGAAGTAAACCTGATTATATTAATAATAATATTTTTAAATATTTCTGCTTTTGGTGGATTTGTATGTTCCAGACTTTTCCATTTGAATGAAATAATGAATGAAATAATTAAATATGAAATAGGAAATAGTATGCTTCCGATTCTGTCTTTATAAGCCCAATCTAAAGGCCAATCCATGAAACCTATGAAGTTTCCCAGGAAATAACTTATTCCCAAAGGAAAAATGCAAGCCAATGCCAGAAAAATTCCTAAACATTTATAGAGGTAACTGGTTTGAGTTTTCATTCAAAATAATTTTGTTTTTATGGCAGTCAGTTTGTCTGTTTGCGAGTACTGTCGAGTGTTGTATTGTCTTTTTGTATTTGGGCATTATTGCCAACGTTCCGCGGGCATGCGAAGTGCGGGATTAAAAAGCACTTCACTGTCCGCGAGAACAAATATAATTAAATACTGAAAACATTTTTTCAAAATGTAAACCCGCATTGCGCACGCCCGCTGTTAGGCACTGGGCATTTTGTCTACCGATGGCGGAACTGTCTACGGAGAAATAATTGTATTTAATTGCTTTTGTGTCTGCCGAGATTTTTTGTATGCTGTCCATCGAGTGCGAAACTGTCGAGCGAAAAACTACTTGCATAGAATTTTATAATTAAGTCCAAGTGCAAAGCCGTAATTTACAATGTTTGGAAAAGTACTGTGATTAGGAAAGAGATGATGTGCAGCATCTACTTTTGTACTTAATATATTTTGAAGCAGTCTTGCCTCAACAAAAAAAGAAAATTGTTTTGTAAATTGTTTTTCTAAACCTATTGCAGAAATTGTCCCGAAATTTATTTTTCTGTCTGCACTTGCATCTCGTATGAAGCCATTGCCTTGTTTGCTGTATCCGTCCAAAACACTTGTAGAGAATAAATAGTCGGTATAAAAACCTATTGAAAAATAAAAAAGTCTCGTGTCATACCGTAAACAAATTGGTAAACTAAGATTGTGATAACTGATAGGTAAAGTATAATATCTGCCGAAAGGAAATGCAGTGTCTGGAATGAAGTAAGAATTTTCATATACATTATTATAGTAATATAGTCCGCTTTCTAAACTGAAGTTTGATTTTTTAATTCTGTCAATGATTTGAATGCCTCCGCTGTAAGCCGGATACATTTCAGGTGATATTGCTCTATCACCACTTTTTTCAGAAATAAATTTTCCTCCTATTTTAAATTTATAATTGTCGGTAACGATGATTGTGTCCTGGGAGTGCGCAACTGTCAACCCGAAAACGACTGTCGAGACGAGGAGAAGTTTTTTCATTGTCTTTGTGAACGGTCAACCGAGGGAAAAATTGTCTGCCGATGCACTGCGTTGTCTGGTTTTTTGCCTTGTGCCTAACTTCCGGCTTGCCACACCTCCAACCGATTGTAAATGTTTGTTTTCGTTTGCAAGTGTTTGTAAATGCAAATATATCAATAGAACTTACGCAGTTTATGGTTTTTAGTTTATTAGTTTTAGTTTTTCAGTTAGTGGTTATAGTTTTCATCTCGAACTAAAACCAGAAACTAATAAACCGTAACCAAAAACCAACAAACTATAAACTATGCGTAAGTCCTAATCAATTATCTTTTTTTTGCAAAGGGCAGGGGAGAGCAGAATTTTTTCTTCCAAGCATCAAGTCCCAAGTCGCAAGTCCCAAGAAACAGCAAACAGCAATGGCTGTTCCCTTGGAATTTGGAACTTGGGACTTAACTATTTCTTTATTTCTTTTCTCCTTCCAGTTTCTTTATTTCTTCCTCCGTTTCCAGCGCGCATAGGGCAAATTCTTTTCTGCAGTGAAGCAAATATTCCATGTATTGTTCGCGTGTAATTATTTTTTTATCGTACCCCCATTTGGCAACCTGGTGCTGCGGTGTGTTAAAGCGCATGAAACTACACGCCACAATGCTCTTGGTAGGGCGCTTGTATTTTTGAATAGCGGTTTTTACGCGGTTGGTAATGTAGTTTTTTTTCTTCTTCAGAATATCTGTCGCTTCCTGGTCGCACTTTGACCATATAAGGGCAAGATAAACTTCCTCTTCAGTGGAATCTAATAAATTTTCTTTTACTTTCAGCATATAAAATTGTTTGTAGGTTTCTGAAAAAATACAATTTCACGTGCTGAAATTTTTTACGATTAATCGTAAGCCGATTTTCTGTTCCTGATTATTTAATCGTTTACTATTGCCGCGTTTTAGAAACGATACCAGACAAAACAGAGTTTCAGAATGAAAACGAATAGGGGAGGCAGGCAACAATGGGTTTTTCTCCCTTCGTATGCAGCAATAGAATGAGAGAGATAAAAGATAGAATGAATACATTGAGAAACACATTCAGTACATTAAAAGACATAATGAATGCATTGAGAGATACATTCAGTACATTAAAAGACACCATGAATGCATTGAGAAACACATTCAGTACATTAAAAGATAGAATGAATACATTGAGAGATACATTTAGTACACAAAAAGACATAATGAATACATTGAGAGATACATTTAGTACACAAAAAGACATAATGAATACATTGAGAGATACATTTAGTACACAAAAAGTCATAATGAATGCATTGGGAAACACATTTAGTATACCAAAAGACACAATGAATGCATTGGGAAACACATTCAGTACACCAAAAGACACCATGAATGCATTGGGAGGCACATTCAGTAAACAAAATGCTGCAATGAGCGCACCGAAAGTCATTTTTATAGGACGTACGCAAAACGGTGTCATTCCGAGCACATTCACTTCGTTCAGTGTAAACTCCGCGAGGAGATTTCTCCCTATGGTCGAAATGACACAAATGAAATTTATATTGTTGCCCGCTTCTCTTCTGTTCGCGGTTTTTATTTTTACCGGCTGCGAAAAGCAGCCCATTGCTGATTTCACTTCTTCCAGTTATTATTACCATGCGGGAGAAACCATTCACTTGAAAAACACTTCGCTTGATGCAGAGAGTTATAAATGGACAGCACCCGATGGAAACACCTACACCACGCAGGATTTGGATTACAACTCCGATGTGAACGATACCAGCAGCACCTTAAAATTCACACTCGAAGTTTTTTCAAAGAAAGGAAAGAAGAGCAACTCCGTTACAAAGTCAGTTCAACTGAAGCAAGCCATTCTGCCGACAGATTTTTATTCGGTGGGCGGCACCGTATACAAGCCGAATGATAAGAGTTTGAATAAAAATTCCTTCTACTGGTGGATTGAGGCATCAATATCCACCTCCAATTCAGTATTCATTGAGTTTAATGGAACCAATCCACCGGCAGCAGGAACTTATTCTGTGACTGATTACAGCCCAAGTCCTGGTCAGGCAGAAATACAAATAAAAGATGCAACAGGTTATCATTATTCCAACACTGGAACTCTTACAGTAACGGTTCCGAGTGCCGGAATAGTGCGAGCAGTGTTTACTAATCTTCCTGATTATTATAATTCCAGCATTCTGCTTTCAGGAGATATAACCGTTCGCTAAAACGGATTTGAAAACTTAGGGTCGGTAGCAAAACTCACATCGGTGAGTGTTTTCAGAAATGCTTCGAGGGCTTTCTTTTCATCTTCGGTTAAATTTAATTTCACCACCGGAAATGAACTGAAATTGGGAGGAACAACTGAGGCTGTATCGACACTGGGAAAATCCCTGAACACCCAACTTAAGTTTTTACTGTCCTGAATGGCGTTGTCGTAATGGTCAATTACTTCGCGCAGCGTGTTGTATCTTCCATCGTGCATGTAAGGCGCAGTGAGTTCAATGTTGCGCAAAGTGGGCACGGCAAATTTTCCATCGTCAGTTGAATTGCCGGTGATTCTCGCTCTTCCTTTATCGGCATAAATCACTTCCAGCCCTATGTTTTCATAATCGGAAACATAGCCGTTGAAATCACCTCCGTTATGACAACTATAACATCTTCCTTTGCCTTCAAAAACAGTTAAGCCCTGTTGTTCCAGCGGTGAAAGTGGAATCCCCTGCCATTGAAGATCCCATTTGCTGTTGTTCGAATAAAGATTTGCTGCAAAGGCAGCCAGCGCATGGCGTATGCGGTATACATTGATTTCAGAAGTGCCGTATGCTTTGGTAAACAAATCGGGATAATAGGAAACCATGGAAAGTTTTGGCGGCAAAATAGTCAAATCGAAAACATGCATTTCGAGTTTGTTCATTACGGGCATAAACACAGCGGTATCGAAATTAGCCGCTCTTCCGTCCCAGAATTTATTATGCTCTGGCGAACTTAAAACAGTGGAAGCGTTTCTTCCGGTCAGTCCGTTATCCAGCCCTTTGCTGAACTGGTGGTTGTCGGCAAAAGCGAATGCCTGTTTATGGCACGAGCCGCAGGAAATGGAATTGTTGAGCGAAAGGTTGCGGTCATAAAATAAAACTCTTCCCAGAGTGGCAAGGTCATTATCTCCGTTAAAGTATTGATATGGCTGCGCGGGAAGTTTGGGCTGAGCAGGAGAACCGTTCACTTTTAATTCTTTTTCCTTGAAACAGGAAGTGAAAAAGATAAACAGGCAAAGGATGCAAGCAAGGATGGCGGGGATGATTTTGGGAAATGAAAAAAATGTTTTCATCTTTATATGTATTTAAAACTTTAATGCCAGATAAAGAGTAACAGGAGCGATAACCGATAGTTTCATGGTTTTGTTGGTGGTGATTTGTTTGCTGTCTTCCGAAACATAGTTGCCTGAAAAATCTAACAGGTTCTGATATGAATCGGTGTTTTCCGTTTGTGTTGTGTATTGAAAGTACAACGGCATTTCGGTGAACAAACTTAATTTCTTTGCAATAAAAACCTGGAATCCGAAAACAGGACCGCCTCCGTATGCCATTGTTTTTATCTCATCGGTTGTTTTCAAATACTCGTATTGCGTTGGCAGATTGTTAAACACCTGTGAACTCTGCGAGTTTGAACTTCCGACCTGCCCGGCAAAATCCAAACCGGCATAGCCCATAATTCTCTTATCAAAAGAATGCCTGCATTCCCATCCGATGCGGTAAAAAACATTTCTTGAATTGTTAATGGTAGGCACCACCGGGTCGGGACCGGGAATCACAGCAGGATTTGTACCGCTGGTGGTAACAGTGGTAGAAGATTCAGACGAAGAATTATTAATGGTAATGCCCGCGCCTGCCCGAATCGCCCATTTATCTTTGTGAATTAATTTATACGTTAAATCATACGGAAGCGTTGTAAACGTACTGCTTGATAAATTAAAAACCTGCTTCATGAAAAGAGTCATGTTAGCGCCCACCTCGTGGCTGAATGCGCACGAATGGCGGCACTGTTTTTTTGCAGTGTCTTTCACCGCAGATACTTTGCTCGTATCCTGCGAAAAAGATTTTACTGCAAGCAAAATAAAAACGAAGAGAATTATTTTTTTCATAATGAAGAGGTAGGAATCTGAAACAAATGTAGGCAAAGAATTTGTAATGAACAAATTCAATGGTTTTAATTTTTCAACTCTCTCTTCTTATTTCTTTTATAGTGTGTACGATAAATTTTCTTTTGATTCTCGTCTCTTCAGTTACTTCTGCTACTTTTGCGCCATGCAAAACAAGAAAATCAGATGTTTGATGTTAGAGGTTAGAGGTTCAACTTCAAACTTCAAACTTCAAACCTCTGACTCCAAACGGCTGTTTTGTATTTCCCTTATTTCCTTATTCCCTTACTTCCTTATCCCTTCCTCTGCGCAGGACTCTGCATGGACAGTAAATAATTATTACAAGATGGAACGAATGCTCCCCATGCGCGATGGAGTAAAACTTTTCACTTCCATTTATATTCCAAAAGATTCCTCCACCAAGCATCCCATCATGCTCACGCGCACGCCTTATTCCTGCGCGCCTTACGGCTCAGCCAAATTCAGAGACCTCTGGACAAGAAACACCCGGGTTTATCTCAAAGAAAAATATATTATAGTAATTCAGGATGTGCGCGGAAGGTATATGAGCGAAGGCGAGTTTGAAGATATAAGACCCTATAATCCAAAAGCCCATTCCTCCCCTAACGGGGGAGGTCAGGAGGGGGCAGTGGATGAAGCCAGCGATACGTATGATGCCATTGACTGGCTCATAAAAAATATTCCCACCAGCAACGGCAATGTGGGCGTGAGCGGAATTTCTTATCCCGGATTTTATTCCACCATGGCAGCGCTCAGCGGTCATCCCGCGCTGAAAGCCGTCAGCCCCCAGGCACCCGTCACCGATTGGTTCATTGGTGATGATGTGCATCACAAAGGCGCATTCTTCGTGATGGATGATTTTGACTTTGATTATTTCTTCGGGCAGCCGCGCCCCAAACCCACTTCGCAAGATGCAAAGGGCTTTGAGTATCCCACCGAAGACAACTATGATTTTTTTCTCCGCGAAGGCACACTGAAAAATTTAACGAAGCATTACATGGGCGATACCATGAAGTTCTGGCAGCAGGAAATGAATCATTCCAACTACGATGAGTTCTGGAAAAAGCACACGGTAACGTATTCCTTATATAGTGTAAAGCCCGCCATGCTCCTTACAGGCGGATTGTTTGATGCGGAAGATTTATGGGGCACGTGGAATGTGTATAAAACCATTGAGAAGCAAAGCCCGTCCACCGTAAATAAAATCTGCATGGGTCCCTGGTCTCATGGCGGATGGGCGAAAGGCGATGGAAGCAAACTCGGAAATGTTCAGTTCGGAAGCAAAACATCGGAATGGTATTTTCAGAATGTGGAACTTCCATTCTTCAATTATTATTTGAAGGGAGAAAATGTCCCCCTTAACAAAGGGGGAAAGTCCGAAGGACAGGGGGATATTCCGGCTGAAGCCACCATTTTCATTACCGGAGAAAACAAATGGAAAACATTTTCCGAATGGCCTCCGAAGAATTCGGAAGAGAAAAAAATTTATCTCGGTGAGAAAGACGAATTATCTTTTACCAAGCCCTCTGCCGAAAAAGGTTTTTCGGAATACGTGAGCGACCCCGCGCATCCTGTTCCCTATACCGAAGATGTTCACCTGCACCGCACCACTGCCTACATGAGCGATGACCAGCGCTTTGCCTCGCGAAGAAGCGATGTAATAACTTTCAAAACCGAACCGCTGAAAGAAGAGATAACATTAACAGGACCTGTGATTGCCGATTTGTTTGTAAGCATTTCCACCACCGATGCCGATTTTGTGGTGAAGTTGATTGATGTTTTCCCAGATGATTTCAAATACGATACTTTGAAAACAAAAGTTACCCATGATAACAAACGGAATCCGAAAAAAGAATACCCGATGGGCGGCTATCAAATGCTGGTGCGCGCAGAAATCATGCGCGGAAAATTCAGAAACAGTTTCGAGAAAGCCGAAGCGTTTGTTCCCAATCAGATTTCCGAAGTAAAATATGAATTGCCCGATGTGGCGCACACGTTTCAGAAAGGGCATCGCATCATGGTGCAGATTCAAAGCAGTTGGTTTCCGCTCGCTGACAGAAACCCCCAGCAGTTCTGCGATATTTACCATTGTGATGAAAAAGATTTTGTGAAATCAACCATCCGCATTTATCACGATGCGAAGAATGCTTCTTCATTATTACTTCCTGTTTTGAAAAAGCAGTAATCATTTTTCGTTTTGTCATGAGCGAAGTCGAAGTGTCCCTTTTCGAAGATTTATCTACCTTTGCTTCATGAAAAAAATTCTTCTGCTTCTTTTTATTGCTTCTTTCATTCGCTGCGGCTCTTCCAAAGAAAATTCAATTTCGTTTTACAAAGTTCCGCTGGTATGCGGAGCCGATGATGAAATTGCCTGCGGCAGCCGCGTGAAGCCCTTGTTCATTGAAACCGGGCAACTGAAAGAAATCAAAGAATCGTGGGTGAACCGCAGGGGAACCGTAGTTGCAATTGTATGGAACGACCCTCTTTCGCAGGATGAAAAAGAAAAAATCATGCAGCCGCTTTTTCTCAAATATGAAATTGCCGCCACGCTGATTTCGGAGGAAGAAAAACTAAAACAACTTTCAGAAAGTTTTGCTGCCAGTGCAGCGCCTTCGCAGAAAGGGATGGATAAATGGTATAAGGGAATGGATGTGGACCAACTGAGCATGGAAGAAGCGCATGCCATGGGCGATTCGGCAACTTTGTTTGCAGTAAAAGCAGGATTAATGAACGAGGCGGAAGCATCGTCCATTAAAAAAGAAATTGAGGACTATATGAAAACAGAATTGGTGAAAGTGCGAACGCTCAAAGAACTCATGAGCCCCGAAACCGATTTGAAATGGAAACAGCACGGCTACGAAATTTTTGTGAAGTACCTCGGCATTGATCGTGCCGAAAAAGCAAGAGATTATTATATGGACTATCAGAAAAAAATTATGCGCAACAATCACACAACCGAACAAAGTTCGCAATCGGAAATAACTTGTCCGTATTGCGGGCACAAGAAAACCGAAACCATGCCCACCGATGTATGCCTGCTGAAATACACCTGTGAGAATTGCAAAAAGGAAATCACCAAGAAAGAAGGCGACTGCTGCGTGTTTTGCAGTTACGGCTCAAAGAAATGCCCTTCGATGCAGTGATAGGATTCTGCCTCCCGCATAATTTAGTTTTCAATCAGGTTTGATTTTTGATTCAAAGCAAATATTAAATTTGCATTCCTTATGAAAAACAGCGTAAGCGAAATGGTACGAACAATGGTACGGATAACTAATCTTCTTCGAATCTGCGAATGAATACAAAATACAAAGAAAAATTACTTGGCTGTTATTCGAAGATTCGCAGCCAATTCGCTATCCGCACTCTCTGCCTTTTTCTTATTTCCTTATTTCCTTATTCCCTTATTCCTTCTCACGCGCAAGGTTATGTAATCAAAGGAAGAATTAAAGGATTGCACGACACGGTTTGCTATTTCGGAAATCATTACGGAGCCAAGCAATATGTGAGAGACACCGCCAGGGTAGATAAGAACGGCAACTTTGTTTTCAAAGGAAATAAAAAATTAGAAGGAGGAATTTATCTCATTGTTCCTCCCAGTAAAAAATATTTTGAAATGCTCATTGACAAAGAACAGGATTTTTCTTTTGAAACCGATACCTCCACAAAATTTGTGGAGCACATGAAAATAAAAAACTCGGAAGACAATAGTTTGTTTTATAAATATCTCACCTATATAAATGAAGAAGGAAGAAAAACAGAGCCGTTCCGGAAAAGAATTACCGAAATAAAAAAGGACTCGCTTGCTGCCATCTCCAAAAAAGATTCGTTGAAAATTCTTCAGGATAAAATTTCAGCCATTGACAAAGAAGTGCTCAAGTACCAGGATGATTTCATGAAAACACATCCCGCTTCTTTCCTCTCGGTAATTTTTAAAGCCCAGCGCGATGTGGAAATTCCCGAAGCGCCCATGCTTCCGAATGGAAGAAAAGATTCTACCTTTCAATATAAATATTACAAAGCGCATTACTGGGATAACCTTCCATTGTCGGACGGGCGGCTGCTGCGCACACCTATTTTTCACAACAAACTGAAATATTATCTCGATAAAATTATTTTGCAGCATCCCGATTCGCTGAACAAAGAATTGGACTGGCTGGTGGAGCAGACAAAAGGCGACAAGGAAATGTTCAAGTACATTGTCTGGTACGCCACCACCACCTATGAAACTTCCAACATCATGGGAATGGATGCCGTGTTTGTTCACATGGTGGATTTATATTACGCAACATGGAAAGCATACTGGGTGGATTCCACGCAAAACCAAAAAATAATTCACCGCGGAATGACGCTGAAACCGCTGCTCATAGGCAAACCGGCTCCGGTTATCATCATGCAGGATTCGCTCGATAAAAATATTTCTCTCTATGAAGTGAAATCAAAATACACGGTTTTAATTTTCTGGGACCCCGATTGCGGACACTGCCAGAAAATTGTTCCCAAACTGAAAGAACTCTACGATTCAAAACTCAAGGCGAAAGGAGTTGCGGTGTATTCTGTGGACATTGAACATGTGGATGAAAAATGGAAAAAGTTCATCAACGACCATAAACTCAACTTCATTAATGTGCACGATAAATACTCGCAGTATTTTCTCCGCGAGTTATTTGATATTTACAGCACGCCCGTTATTTACCTTCTCGATGAAAAAAAACGCATCAAAGCCAAGCGCCTCGATGTTGAACAACTCGATGGCTTCATTGACCATCTGGAAAAGATAAAGGAGAAGTAAAAGGCAAACCCTGCCCTAAAGGGAGTAAATGCAGAATGCAAAAAACGCCAGCAGCATTTAGAATATTTAGGAATAACTTTTATTCGCTTTACAAACCAACAAGTATTAACACAAATGGAATCTGTATTAGAAATGATAAAAGAAAAAATATTAGACATTATTCAGATTAGATATTTATAGAGGTTTGTCATTTCGAACCCTGCTTTGAGGGTGAGAAATCTCCCCCTGAATGAGGAGATTTCTCCCTTCGGTCGAAATGACAACATACACATAGTTTCTTATTTTGAAAATCCGGCTGCTCCTCCCTTTAGGGCCGGGGTCATTGCTTTTCCTCCGCCTTATACAGCACCGAAAAAATAAACAGCACGATTGCCGAGGCAACAAAAATTACGAGCAAGGTGGTTAATGACTTCTGAAGGATTTGCTCAATCTTGATGATGTCCCAGATGGCAAGAATGGAAATGATGGTGAAGAACAAAACAAGCGCAACCAGCGCCATGGCGGAAATTTTTCTGACGAGTGAAATCATTGTTTGAAAATTTAAAATTAAAAGTTAAGAATTAAGAATTATCTTTGTTCTTACAAAAATAAATAATATGCAATCAAAAATTTTCACTTCACGGTTTCTGTTCATAAGTATTGCAATTCTTGCTGCTGCGCTGTTTCGCCTTCTCCCCCACCCTTTCAACTTCACACCCGTTGGGGCGATGGCATTATTCGGAGGAGCGTATTTTACAAATCGCATTCTTGCTTTTGTTGTCGTGACAGCATCATTGTACCTCAGCGATTTAGTTCTCAACATTCACTACTTCGGCAAGTTTATTTTTTTGTACGATGGATTTTATTGGACTTACGCGGGATTTTTTCTCATCATCTTCATCGGGTTCTGGCTTTCTTCACGAATCAAATTGCAAAATATACTTGGCGCAAGTTTAATCGCATCCATTATTTTTTTTCTTGTCACAAATTTCGGATGCTGGCCAGGAAGCACAATTTATCCGCAAACATTCGGTGGACTTCTCGCCTGTTACGCAGCAGGCATTCCATTTTTCTCGAACACCATAGCAGGTGATTTATTTTATACTGCGGTTTTATTCGGCTCCTTTGAATTAGCAAAACGAAGATTTCCCATCCTTCAAGCAAAGTAAAAGTTGTGAAAGCTTGTTCCTTTCTTCCCGCTGCCACTAAGATGATTTATCAAATGGGACTGGAAGAATATTTATGTGGAGTAACTTTTGAATGTCCATCCGATAAACCAAAAGTAGTTCGTTCCTGTCTCGAAAATAATTCTTACAGCAGTGAAGAAATTGACCGAATTGTTTCGCAATCAAAAGCGCAGGGAAAAAGTTTGTATTACATTGATGAAAAATTATTAGAAGAAATTTCTCCCGATATTATTTTCACGCAGGATGTATGTGATGTGTGCCAGATTGATACGAGTTTTGTGCAGCGCGCCATAGCGAAATTGAATAAGCAGCCGCAGATTATCCCGCTGATTCCCCGCAACCTGAATGATGTATACGAGAATGCAATTACCATTGCAAAAACTCTTGGCAAAGAAGAAAATGCTTACCATCTTCTTGCTTCTATAAAAAAACGAACTGATAAAATTATTGATACGCTTCGTGCGAACAATGCACCGCTCAGAAGAGTGATGGTGATGGAATGGCTCAACCCGATTTATAATTGCGGGCACTGGATTCCTTACCAGATTGCGCAGGCGGGCGGAGTGGATATGCTTTCCAATCCTTCGGGATATTCGGTAATCACGGAGTGGGAAAAAATTTTACAATATAATCCTGAAGTATTTGTAATCGCTCCCTGCGGATTTCACATTGAGCGTTCCATGAAAGAAATAAATTCATTGACTTCAAAACCAAACTGGAATGAATTGAACGCAGTAAAAAATTCTTCTGTGTTTATTGCTGATGCAGATTTATTCACTTGCCCCAGTACCGCGCTGGTAGATGGAATAGAATTATTAGCCGCGCTTTTTCATCCCGATTTATTTTCTGTTCCCCAGCACCTAACACAAAAAGTAATTTTGCTGGAAAAAATTTCAGTTAATCGGTTCTAATATTCCTCTGTAAAAAATAATTTTATTTCAACAGCACTTTCACCGAATAACTTCCCGTGTTGCTGGCGTTGTAAACCGTTTCGTAAACGGAAAGAAACAACATCCCCGAACTTTGAACAGTGCCGTTGAATTTCGCTCCCGCTTTTAATACCGTTCCGGTTTCCCCTATTTTATAAACCACATTTCCATAGGTGGGATACGCAGAGCCGCCATAATCTCCCTCTCCGTAATCGTAATCGGTGGTGGTGGAAGTTGTGCTGCCGGCAACTTTTCCATCGGGCTTGTATTTATTGTTACTCAAACTGGCAAACGAAATTTCTCCGCTTGCAGTAATAGTTATTTTCTGCCCTTGCTTGAGCATGATTCCTGTTTTCAGCCAGCCGCCATTGCTGTTCGCGCTGATATGTTTTGAGCCGAGTAGAATGAAGTTTTTATCCGAGCCATCGCCAGTGGGAGTGTAAAGCACATCCACGTGTTTTATTTTTTCTTTGGGAATGGAAAGCATTCCGAATTCTGTTTTCAAATCAATTTTTTTCAAATCGTACCGCCCGCCCATCGTGTATTGCCCGTCAATGGTAATCACATCTTTATCGGAAACGCTTTCATCAATTCCGTAAATGGATTTTAATTCGCTCAGCGCGCTTTCGGGAGTGTAATCGGTAAATTCTGCCGGCTGGTATTTTTCGGAATAAATAAAATCACTAATCACTTGTATCGCGCCAACAGTCATCTTCGTCAATTCTTCGTAAGCGCTCTTGCGCATGTTTTCATCCGAGTTTCCCATCTGCTTGATGAGGTTGATTATTTTACTTTCGTTTGATTTATCGGAAGGAATTCCCAAATCAAGCGAAGTAACATTCTGCAAAGGGATTTCGAGTTTCCCGTAATCGGTAATGAGCGTAACATTTCCCATAGTGGTTTTACCGCTGAACGAACTTCCATCGCGAAGCGAAAGGCGGACTTCGGTTTGATTTTGAGAATATGTGATTACACCGATGAATAAAAGGCAAATGATTACACCGATAATTTTTTTCATTTTCTTGTTTTCGTATTTTTCGTACTATTTCGTTTTTCGAGGATTTATTTCGATTCGTTTTCAAACGCCACTTCCGAAATAGGTTCATTGTCTTTGTAGCAGTAAACTCCGCCCCAGTTATGAGTTACTTTTGTATAGACAGCGGCATCTTCTTCGCTGATGACCACTCTGCGCAAAACAGTTTTTCCGTTATCATTGAATTCCTCCTCGGTAACTCCTATCGGATATTTTGCGCGCAGTTCAGACACATATTGCTTTTTCTTTTCCTCGACATTCACAGGCGGAGGCGCTTGCTTCGTTTCTTTTTTTGTGTTCTGCGCCAACTGCGATGCCTTGATAATATCTTCTATCTGCTTTAATTTTTCCTTCGGATATTTTTCTTCGGGCTTAATGTCGGATGCCTGCTGGTAATTTGTTCTCGCTGCCGGATAATTTTTCATCTTGAAGAAATCATCTGCCTTGCCGATGGCAATCGCATAATTATTTTCCCGCTCTTTCTGCGCGGCAGCATCGGCTAAACCTTTTTCTAACTTTTCTATCTCGGCAAGTTTTTGTTTCGGATAGGGCTCATTGGGTTTATACGTGAGCGCTTCGTTGAAAGCGGCTTTGGCATTGGCATACGTTTTCGAATTGAATGCCAAATCACCGCGCGTGATTGCCGACTGGTAATTATCATTCAGCGTTTTGTCGGAAGCATTTTTAGCAGCAAGGTCGGCAAGAATTTTTTCAATCTCCGCAAGCCGGGTTTTCGGATACTGCTCCGCAGGTTTTATTCCGCTGGCATCGGTGTAAGAAGTTTTTGCAGCGGCATACTCTTTCGAAGTGAAGGCGGCATCGGCTTTCGCAATGGCGGCTTTGTATTTTGCATCGAGTTCTTTTTGCTTGTCGGCTGCTGATTTTGCAGCATCAAGGTCGGCAAGAATTTTATCTATCTCTGCGATTTTTTGCTTCGGGTAGGGTTCAGTTGGTTTGACCGCAAGCGCATCGTTGTAAGAAGTTTTTGAGTTGGAATAATCTTTTGCGGCAAAAAGTTTATCGGCTTTTGCAATTGCATCTTTGTACTTCTGCTCTTTTTCAGCAGCCGATTTCTGCGAGTCAAGGTCGGCAAGGATTTTATCTATCTCGGCAATCTTTTGTTTCGGATACGCTTCTGCCGGTTTCAAAGAAGAAGCATCGGAGTAAGAACTTTTAGCGGAAGGATAATTTTTCTGGGAGAAAAGATTATCCGCCTTCGCAATTAAATCTTTATACTTCTTGTCAAGTTCTCCTGCTTTTGCCATTTCAGCAAGGAGTTTGTCTATCTCGGCAAGTTTTGTTTTCGGATATTGCTCGGCAGGTTTTATTCCCGAAGCCAGCGTGTAAGATGTCTTCGCGCCCGCATAATCTTTGGATGCAAACGCGGCATCGGCTTTGGCAACGGCATCTTTGTACTGCTGTTCTTTTTGTTTGTCGGCTTCAAGCGCGCCAAGAAGTTTATCTATCTCCGCAATTTTCTGTTTAGGATATGCTTCATTCGGTTTTATTCCCGATGCTTCCGAATAAGCGCTGCGCGCATTGGAATAATCTTTTGTACCGAAGGCATTATCGCCTTTCGCGACAGCGGCTTTATATTTTTCATCGAGTTCTTTTTGCTTGGCGGCAGCAGCGGCACCGGCAAGAAGTTTTTCTATCTCGGCAAGTTTTTGCTTGGGATATGCTTCCGCAGGTTTTAATCCGCTCGCTTCCGTATAAGAAGTTTTTGCAGAAGGATAATCCTTTGAACCAAATGCGCCATCACCTTTCGCAACAGCCGCTTTATATTTGTCCTCAATATCTTTTTGTTTTGCCAAATCACCCAGCAGTTTATCAATCTCGGCAAGTTTTTGCTTGGGATATGCTTCCGCAGGTTTTAATCCGCTCGCTTCCGTATAAGAAGTTTTTGCAGAAGGATAATCCTTTGAACCGAATGCGCCATCACCTTTCGCGATAGCCGCTTTATATTTTTCATCAATTTCTTTTTGCTTGGATAAATCTCCCAGTAGTTTATCAATCTCCGCGAGTTTTTGCTTGGGATATGCTTCCGCAGGTTTTAATCCGGCTGCTTCCGTATAAGAAGTTTTTGCAGAAGGATAATCCTTTGAACCGAATGCTCCATCACCTTTCGCAACAGCCGCTTTATATTTTTCATCAATCTCTTTTTGCTTCGCCAAATCACCGAGCAGTTTATCTATCTCCGCGAGTTTTTGCTTGGGATATGCTTCGGCAGGTTTTAATCCGCTGGCTTCGGTGTAAGAAGTTTTTGCCAAAGCATAATCTTTCGCGTTAAACGCTCCGTCTGCTTTCGCAATGGCGGCTTTATATTTTACATCGAGTTCTTTTTGCGCGTTTGCATTGGAAAGTAACTTTTCGATTTCGGCAAGTTTTTGTTTCGGATAGGGCTCCGTTGGTTTCACATTGCTGGCTTCGGTATAAGATAATTTTGCATTGGCATAATCCGCACTTCCGAATGCTTTATCGGCTTTTGCAATGGCGGCTTTGTATTTGGTGTCAATCTCCAGTTGCTTCTGGGCTTCGAGCGCGGCATTTTTTGCTTTTTCCTGTTGTTCTTTCTCCACTTGTTTCTGCAACTCGGCAAGTTCGGCTAACTTCTGCTGAATGGACTCGGTGTATTTTTCATCGTAGTTAAAATTATTTTCCCCAGGAATATATTGGTAAATGGCAATGGGCGCGCTGAGAATTGCTTCCACGCGCTTGGCGACTTCGGGCGCGGTGGGCATTTCAAAAAGCGATACATCGGGCTCGAACGGATTGAAGTTGCCGGCTTCTGCGCGGTCGGCAGGAACATTGGCGGTAACGATTTTAAATTTCTTGGTTACATAGCCCGGCTTTGTTACGGCAATTAAATATTCTGCGTTAGGCGTAAGTTCAAAAGAAAATTTTCCGTTCGAAGTGGTAACAATCTGCTGAAGTTGCTGTCCGTTTTTGTAAAGCGTAACAATGGCTCCGGTTGCTTTTTGCTGCCCCGCCATTACTTTTCCATCTACGGGCATGGACCAGTTTTGGGAATAGGAAGAAGAAAAATTACAAAGAAGAGAAATAAAAAAAACAAGCAGCGCAGAGCGAAAAATAAAACCCTGTAAAATAGTATTCGTAGTTCTGTTCATTCGTAATTCGTAGGGCTGCAAATGTCGTCAAATTTATGAATTAATCTCATAGCGTTCCAACTTCCATGCCGAATAAAACGAACTTCATAGGGAAATGTTTCAATCCTTTTTCAACAAATCGCAAAACCAAAATCCTTTTGTTTGTGACTGAGGATGGTTAAAAGAGTGAGCGGTTTTTATTTCAAGCGGCTTGTAAATCTTTTCTCCTGCCTGAACAGAAACCGGAGAACTGAAAATGGGCCCATCAAAACAAAAAGTATGATACTCGCCATTTTCTCCGCAGGCATCCACATTGGAAGGAAGGGAAGAAAGAAAATGGATATCAATAATTTTTCCGGCAAATTCTTCTCCAAGATAGGCATCGTTGGTGCAGCAGATAATTGTTTTGAAATTCAGTTCGAGAAATTCTTTCAGCAGTTCTTTCGTATCTTTTTTCCATAGCGGAAAAACCCCCGTCATGTTTACTTTCGATAAATTATTTTCTCTGTATTGCCTCAAATCTTCCAGGAAAATATCTCCGAAGATTACGTGTTCAATTCCTTCCGATTTGAATTGCAGAAGCGTTTCTCCCATCTTCTTTTCATACTCCGCGTTTGTTCCTTCGCTCACATACATCTTTACTAAAGGAATTCCGGTTTGCTTCGCCTGCTCATCCAGCAATTCTTCACGAACTCCGTGCATGGAAATCCGCTTGAACTGTTCGTTCACATTTGTAAGCAGATATTTTACCTCAAATTCTTTTTCCTGAAAAACTTTATAGAGACACAACGCGGAGTCCTTTCCTCCGCTCCAGCACATGACAGCTTTTTTCATAATTCAAAAATAAAAGTATGTACAATACGTCATGTAATATACGGAGATAGTACAAACTGCCCGTTAAAATATGTTAAGAAGGAGTTGGACTCTGATTTGTTCTTACATTTACGTATTAGACATTATTCAGATTAGATATTTATAGAGGTTTGTCATTTCGAACCCTGCTTTGAGGGTGAGAAATCTCCCCCTGAATGAGGAGATTTCTCCCTTCGGTCGAAATGACAACATACACATAGTTTCTTATTTTGAACTTTGCGCTCGGGAATGAGCGGAAAAGAAGTGGCGGAAAAAATGCTCCGCGATAACGGAATCATGGATGTGAAAGTAACTTCCGTGGAAGGACAGCTGACCGACCATTATAATCCGCTGGAAAAAACCGTGAACCTCAGCAAAGAGGTCTACGAAGGAAGAAGCATTGCTTCTGCCGCAGTTGCCGCGCATGAATGCGGGCACGCAGTGCAGCACGCGCATGCGTATTCGTGGCTAACGCTTCGCTCCACGCTGGTGCCGGTGGTTAACTTCAGTTCAAAAGCGATGAACATAATTATTATTGCCGGATTTTTTCTGGGCGCATTGTATCATTGGTACAATCAAATGCTGCTCATGATTATTATTTTCCAGGGAGCAATCACCTTGTTTTCTTTAATCACCCTGCCCGTGGAAATGGATGCAAGCAAACGCGGGCTTATTTGGCTGAACTCCGCCAACATTGCGCGCGGTGATGAACACGCAAAAGCCGAAGACGCTCTCAACTGGGCGGGAAAAACTTATTTTGTTGCCGCGCTCGCTTCGCTCGCGCAGTTGCTTTACTTTATCATGCTGCTGATGGGAAGAAGGCGGAATTAAATTTAACGGTAATAATTTTTCTATTAACTTTGCGTCCTGTTTTCAACTTCAACCATTCATTTATTTCAAAATGAAACCAAAAAAAGAATCACTTTTAAGTGTTACACATTCTTCCGTTGGAATATCTATTCACAAACTTTTTATCTATTATTTCGATGCTGTCCCGTCTCAACTCGACATTTTTGGGTGTGACGGAGTGGCGCTGTACAAAACATTAAGAAAAAAACATGCAGGCGAAATACTACTGGAGTTTGAAGCCGCCATGTACGACATTAAGAAAAAAGAAAACGAAGATGATTTTTTTTCTAACCGCTGCCTTTATTCCACAAAAGAAATGATTGTGTCTGTCAACGATGGCATTTCTTATTTATATGTGAAGGAAAAAATTTTTTCGAAAGAGAAACTGCTGAAACTTGCAAAAGCGCATCCGGCTAAAAAAGACAAAAAAAATTCTCAAATAGGTTTTGGATTGGGCAATGGAAATACGGTAAAAGAAGAAGAACTCCTTGGCAGCGAGGAAGTATAAACATTGTTGGGTATAAGTCAGACCTGACGGTGCAGCAGGCAGGACTATTTTCAGCGTATTTTTCTCATTTCAGGTCGTAGTTGCTGCTTTGCAGATAAGAAAAATTATTTTGCTTATCTGCATAGCAACTTTGCAGAGAGTAGTTGCTGCTTTGCAGATACACATAGCCACTTTGCAGACCTGCATCGCTGCTTTGTAGAACTGCAAAACCACTTTGATGAACTGCAACACTGCTTTGCAGATAAGAAAAGTTATTTTTCTTATAGTAGTTGCTGCTTTGCTTATAGTAGAAATGACTTTTCCAATAGTAAAGAGCACTTCTCCTTTAGTAAAGAGCATCTTTACTACTTGCAAAGTGGTTTTTTTCTACGAAATCACAACATAGATGAAGTCAGTCCACTGGTAGTGGTCATCAGTGGTGTGGTTGAACAAAGGATGCCCCGCTTTGCTCAGGGCTATTTTTGAGGTGGTTTTGCTGGTTTTTGTTTCCGTAACGGTGGTTTTTTTGGTGTGTTTCACACTCGTTATGCTCGCATGCTGAATGCCGATGATGGCTGCGCTTGGCAGGTTGGAAATCACCGCATGGGCTTCGAGGGTAAAGAGGATGGGACGGAGCACGGCAGGGGCAATGCCTTTTGCGGTGGTCATGCCGTATCTC
>JACQAL010000059.1 GCA_016195025.1 Bacteroidota bacterium
CGAACTGCTAACAGCGGGCGTGCGCAATGCGGGTTTACTTTTTGAAAAAATGTTTTCAGTATTTAATTATATTTGTGCTGGCGGACAGCGAAGTGCTTTTTAATCCCGCACTTCGCACGCCCGCGGGACGTTGGCAGCAATGTTAAACGGACAATCAGACACGACATTTGTAAAGTCATCGGGGGACTGTCATTCGTGGACTTTTCCGACTGACTTTTGCAACTGGACTGTTTCTCCCTTGACAACTTTTTCGTGGGACAGTCCCGCGCTGACTTTTAGAAAAAAATTTCACGGACAGACAATCGTTCAACATTTCAACCAACGCAACGGCTGACAACTATGAAAGAGAACAACGAAGAAAAACTGCGACAGGAACTTATTACCTACATCATTAAAAATGCACCTTGGCATACAAGGACAGAGTTGGAACATTATTCAGCGACAGGCTTGACAATCTTCAAAGCAGAAATTGACGCTCGGCTCGCATACAAAAAAAGAAAAGATGGTAAAAGGGACAATAACTAAAATCATTGAAGCAACGCCAGACAAGACAGTTTGTGAAATCAAACTTGACGAGTATCAGTTTGTTCACGGCTTGACAGACCGCACATTCATCGGGACAGTTCAGAGCATCGGCAACGAAACACGCAAAGACAAAATCACAGAACAAATAAAATCTCTGCTGGGCAGACAAATTGAAATGACAGTCATTCCATCAGACAACTCTTCAATCTTCATTGAAAAATGGTAACGGTGGACAGTGACGAAAGAAAAAGAAACACTGCTGCCAACAGCACCTTGCGGCAATGGCGGCTGACGAGCAAGTTGAAAGTTTTCTGCTTTCTATTATCTTTGTTGCGTGGGACAGTTTCGTAGTTCTAAATCGCCACTGTCCGCAAGCTGCAAACCGTTAGCACCAATTTCAAAAACAGACAGCGCAGTTCATCGGCAGACAATAATTTTCTCGGTTGACCGTTAACAAAGACAATGAAAAAACTTATTCTCATCTCGACAGTTCTTCTCTCCTTGACAGCGGTATCAGTTTTCGGACAAACAAAAACTAAAAACTTTAATGCTGGTGGTTATGAATTTCAAGCATCGACAGTTGACCCAAAAATAAACGAAATGTTCTGTTCAATAGGAGAAATGCCCAAATACCCTGGAGGGTATGATAGTGTGGCAACATTTCTTCGTAGACACATAAAATATCCACCGACAGCAATAAAAGACACAGTACAAGGAAAGGTTATGATTAAATTCACAGTGGACACAACAGGTAAAGTAATAAATGTTATTGTTTTTAAAAGTGTTCGCGCAGACTTGGACAGCGTTTGCTTATCAGCAGTAACGCAAATGCCTAAATGGACAGTTGGTCGTGTGGACGGAAAACCTGTTGCTGTTTACTTTCTCTTACCAATTAAATTTATATTAACGGACAGTAAAAAATAAAACCCTCGACAGTTACTTTCATTTTATTGGTAACTTTCTCTGTGGACAGTTTCTTCGTGTGACAGTCCTTCATTGACAATTTCTTCCACGACAATTTTTCTCGTCAGACAGTTACTCTCTTCGTTGTAGCGCGTGTATCGGTGGACTGCCACGACAGAAGAAACTGGTGCTAACAGCGGGCGTGCGCAATGCGGGTTTACTTTTTGAAAAAATGTTTTCAGTATTTAATTATCTTTGTGCTGGCGGACAGCGAAGTGTTTTTTAATCCCGCACTTCGCACGCCCGCGGAACGTTATGCCCAATGCTATTCTTCGTGGACAATTTTGTAATTAGTCAGACAATTTTTCAATACTTTTGACGATTAAAAAAACACAATGGAAACTTTAGACAAAGAAAAACACAGCATCATTGACTACTCTGAAATCATTAAAAAATTTCCTTGGATAGTTGAGCGAGACAGAAAATGTATCATCAGTCCAGACACTGATGGAATTCTTTGCGGACTTTTTATGTCTTCATTTTTAAACTGGGAAGTTGTCGGCTACTATGACGGCAAGGATTTGGCTTTAAAGAAAAAAATAAAACCATCCGACTGTGTTTTTCTTGATATGGAAATTTTTAGAAAGAATTGTAAAAGTATCGGACAGCACATGGTTCTTTACAATAAAAATGATATTCCGAAAAATTGGGACAACTTTTCAAACAGCATTAATCCGAACAACATTCGTGGCTTTGATGCAAATAAAAATTTCGCTCTGAAATATCCACTTGCGACAATTCATTTGCTGATGTGCATTGCACGGACAACGGTTGAATTTTCTGTTCCGAAGTCTGCCGTGACAGTTTTGCTTTATGTTGATGGAACTTTTAAAAATCTTTTAAACTATCCCGAAAATTGTATCAGTTGGCTTCACTTTCTCAATGCAAAAAATGAAAGTAGTCCGCTCGCTACGCTTCTGAATATTTTTGCTGCACAAAAAATTTCAACAATGATGCACGACCTTGAAAAAATATTTGAGGAGTTCCGACTAATTGCAGGAGGAAAAAGAGGAGGCGACAAAATCAAAATATTAGAAATTCAAAACAATTCTTTTCCAGATGATTTACGAAGCAGAACATTAACGCTGACAAAATTTTTAAGTGATATGACTGGTTGGAGTTTTGTAAAAGAAAAATGGGCGATGGATGATTTGGAAGTTACGAATTTGAAAAAAGATATTATTCCAGTAGGAAAATTGAACGGAACAAATTACGCTGCAATACTCAAAAAAAATCCCATTTCTTTTGCCATTACAGGCACAAAGCAAATTGAATATACAAAGAGCAATAATTTATTCTAAAAGCGTGAGACGCAGTTGATGTGTTTTTCCTTCTTCTTTTATTCTCTTTTCGGCAAGGTTGCAATACTCTTTAGAAATATCGTAGCCGATATAATTTCTCTCTAAAGCAATTGCAGCCAACGCAGTTGTTCCGCTTCCCATAAACGGGTCAAGGACAATTCCGCCAGACGGACAGAAACACTGAATAACATCAACTGGCAGACGGTCGGGAAAAGTTGCAGGGTGCTCGTGTTTCAATCGTGTTCCATCACCACAAGTTGTGTAATCCCAAATCGTACCCCTGCATTTTTTATCATTGATGACAACTTTTTTTGAGTTCAAAGTTTTTCCGTTTGTCAATCGTGTTGCACAGCCCGTCATCGTTTTGCCAGCGTGCTTTGACGGAATTTTCAAACCATCTTTATCAAAATATTTCCAGCGCTCGCCCTTCAAAAAAATAGGAATGTATTCGTGGTCAACCCTAAATCTTGTTTTCCACCATCCGCCTTCTGCACCGTGTTTTTTGTAAATGACAGTTTCAAATAATTTAAAACCGATGGTATCGCACCAATCTACAATTGTTCTGAATGAAGTCAAAGACTTCCCGAAATTTTTTGTTTGGTCTTGAATAACCATCACAGCAAGACCGCCATCTTTCAGAACACGAAAAATTTCTTTTCCCGTTTCGTGCAAGTTGACATCAAAACCTTTGTAATCCCTTATTGCATCATACGGAGGAGAGGTAACGACTAAATCAATACAATTGTCTGGCAACTTTTTCATTCCGCTGACACAGTCTTCGTTGACAATTTTATTTACAGGAATAAAATCTTCTATCAGCGGACTATGTTTGCCGTGACCGTTTTTGCTTATCGTTTTTTCAAGGACTTCCATTGCTGACAGTTTTGTGAGGACAAATCTATGAAAAGTAAATCTTATCTTCACATGCAGACAGCAAAGATATTAACATCGGACAATTTCTCTCGCTGGACAGACAGGAAAAAAAGCACTGGGCATAACAGCAAGTTGGAGAAATGGCGGGTGACGTGCAAGTAGAAACTTTAGTGCATTTATTTACCTTTGTGCTGCGGGACAGTGAAGTGCTCCGAACTCCGCCACTTCTCCAACTTGCAAAACGTTAGCAACAACCGTATGACGACATTGAAAACACGCACTTTTATCAGGACAGTTTTCGCCTTGACAGTTGTGTTCGGGCTGACAAGTTGTTCGACAATAATGTTCGGACTTTACGGAATAAAAAATCCAGGGCAGACAGTTGACGAAAAAACAATTCTGGACTATTCAAAAAAATATAACATTCCGACAGCGGACAGTTACGAACTAGACACGGCTTACATTTCTTTTTTGTTTTCACTGGACACATCACACTACATAAAACAAATAAAAAATCACTATCAACCATTGCAAGCACTTTACTATGACAAGTCAGAACAGTTGCAATCTTTTCAAATCAATTGTTATGTAGGTGGTTTTCCAAACTTGCATTGGGACAGAAACGGAATACTTACAACTTTTCCGCCCAGACAGCAAGCGCCAGTGGACAGCATCGTGCAACTTGACACGCAATTAAAATATTTACGACAACTCTCGCAGACAAAAAAGTTTTCGTCAGACAATTACGACTACTTTGTAATCGTTTATTGGAACACGTTTATGGGCAGACAGAGTAAACGACTAATTCGTTTCATTCAAGACAACAGTAAAATTTCGACAGACAAAAAAGTAAAAATTATTTACGCGAACACAGACAATATCTTTTCATCAGGTTGTAAACGAAAATGAAATTCACGACAGACAGAACGGCTGTTGCTAACAGCAAGTTGGAGAAATGGCGGTTGACATTTGGGAAAAATGTTTTCTGCATTTAATTATCTTTGTGCTGCGGGACAGTGAAGTGCTCCGAACACCGCCACTTCTCCAACCTGCAAAACGTTAGGCACAAGGCAAAAAAACAGACAGCGCATCGCTCGGCAGACAATAACTCTCACGGTTGACAGTTCACAAAGACAATGAAAAAACTTCTTCTCGCCTCGACAGCAGTTCTCGCCCTGACAGTTGCGTATGGTCAGACAAAGCAGGCTTCTAAAAGCAAAGAGATTAAAGAAGAAAAAACTAAAGTGGTTTATATTGGTTGCGCTAACGCAGGCGACACCTTACAAATAACAAATGCTTTTAAATATAATACCGCAGAAAAAATAGAAGCAAAACTTAAGACACTAAAAAATACTGAAAAGATTCTTTATTCCAATTTCTCCAACTATATTCAAATTGTAACAAAAGGACAATATACCGAACTAAAAATAGTAGGAGCGCAAGGATGGGGAGGGACTAATGGGAATTATATTAAACCTTATACTATTCATGATTTTGACATAACACCCTATCCTAACAAGCGGGTGAAGGTTTATATTTATGAAGTCATATCTGATGATAAAAAAATATTAATTGACTCGTGCATTTTTCAAACACAGAAATATCCTGTTGAAATAAATATTGGCGGAAAGAAACCAAATACAACTATAACTAAAAATGAACTCCTACATGCAGACAGTACTATCCTAATAACATGCAATACACCTTCACTTCAACTATACGGTTTTGAAATGAATTTTTATTTAAATGGAAATGATGGAGGAGCAAGTACTAACGAAAACCACCTTTCAGACAAAATGAAAAAACTTTTGGATAGTAAATTAAATGTACTATACATCGAATTTATTCGATTCAAATTCCCAGACGGATGTATTAGAAAAGCAAACGATTTCACTTATAAAGTGAAGTTGTAAAATAAACGATACAATTATTTCTCCGTAGACAGTTCCGTCATCGGTAGACAAAATGCCCAGTGCCTAACAGCGGGTTTAAGAAATGCGGGCTGACGAGGTTAATTCAAGTTCAGCTTTTCAATCAAACTTTTGTGCTGGCGGACAGTTTATCGCTCCGAAATCCCGCACTTCTTAAACCCGCAAACCGTTAACTGCAAGCGCAGCAGCCGTTCATCAACAGTAGACAGTGACGCAATCTCAAATCAGTTTTTTCAATGTTAGACAACCAAGTGCACGGATATAATTCATGGCAGTTCAGCACTGCCGTTGGACATTTACGCAGTCCTTCAGCTTAAAATACATAGAGCAAAAAATCGGCAGACAAGTTTCTCATCGCTCGACAACTGCTCCAATCTCGACAGCAGTAAAATTCAAAAATAAAAAATACATGAATAATATTTTTGTAACTAGACAGTTGCGTTTTTATTCACGCAGTTTTTTCCCAGACAGCAACTTTAATTTTTCATCGGCTGACAATTTCGCAATTCTTCATCGCTGCTTTTTAACAGACAGCAGAAAATACAAACCCCTGCTTTATTTTTCGTCACGGTTTTTGAGTTCGCCCGAGATTCGCACATCACGCATCAAAGCATGCGTGAAGAGCAAATACGGGCGGTCAAAAACACGCGCCAAAAAATTTTATAACCCACCCAACCTTTTCCTGTTTTGCTTCGTGTATAGTTATTGAAGGTTGTATTATGCTTACCTTTCAGGTTCATGAACATAGAGTCAGACCTTATAACAGCTTGCATCAGGCGCGAACGAAAGGCGGAGTATGAATTATATCGCCTCACTTACAGTTACCTGATGGGAATTTGTTACCGATATGTGAATTCGCGCGAGGAAGCAAGAGAAATGCTGAACATTGGTTTTACGAAAATGCTGTACAACCTTGAAAAATACAGACCTGAAATTCCGTTCAAGTCATGGGCAAGAAAAGTGATGATAAATGTGTTGATTGATGAATACAGAAAAGAAAAAAAGCACCACGAGAACATTCAGTATGTGGAAGAGTATGATGAAACAAAAGAATATTCTGAATTGAATGATGCTCTGGTAAAAATAAATGTTGACCAGATACACGCGCTGATTATGAAACTTCCTCGCATGAGCCAGAGAGTGTTTAACCTTTTTGTAATTGACGGATATTCCCATAAAGAAATTGCGGGCATGCTTGATATGTCGGAAGGAACATCCAAGTGGCATTTGAATTTTTCAAGAACCAAATTAAAAGAAATGATTCAGCAATTAATTTCACCTTTAAAAGTTGCATGAGCGAAGAGCAAAATAAATTTGACGACATCATCCGCTCGAAATTTGCCGGGCAGGAATTTCCTTTCAGCGAAGAAAACTGGGAAAAAGCGGAACGCATTCTTGATTCTGGAAGAAAACGGAAAAAAGTTTTGCGGTATGGTTTGTTGTTTCTTGCCGGGCTTCTTGCCGGAATTATTATCATGCTTCCGTTTGTAAATAATGATAAACAAAGCGAAGACAAAATGATTGCACAGGTTCAGGAGAAACAAAAAAAAGAAACGCATGTAGTGAAAGAAACCTCAAAAGAAAATTTTATTGCGAAAGATGAGCAGGCAGTTGCAGAAGCAAAAAATACTTCCGAAGAAAAAACTGTTCAGCAGAATAAGAAAACAAGTGCTACATCGCCTGAAAAAACAAGCAAAACAGAAAAGCACAATATCAGTGTTTCGCTGAATGAAAATATTTTTGCAGATGCAAGCAATAAGAAAAAAGAGAAGTCAGAACAAAATGTGAGTTTAAATTCTGAAACACAACCGCATAATGGTTCTACATATATTTCTATCAAAGGAAACTCAAAAACAGACAGCGCATTTGCAAGAAAAAAACAAGAAGAAAAAACAGAAGAGAAAGAGATTGTTGTTCCTGAAATTCAATCTGAAAATAGTTCTTCTTCAATCTTAATCGGAATGAATATTAAAAGCGACAGTTCAAATGAAAACAAAATAAAAACTCTCCAAAATAAAATTGATTCATTGGCTCAAGTAATCGCTTCGGGTTTTGCCAAAGACAGCGCAAAGACGAAAAAAGATTCTTCCGTTACAACTCATCAGGAAATTCCTTCTATCACAGCAATTCAAACTCCTCCTCAATCGTTATCAAGCATAAATATTTTTTCCATTGATGCAGGAACAAATTATATTTTGGGATGGAATTATGGAAGTGAAACCGAAGGAAAAGGATTTAATCCTGTTCTCGGATTCGGACTTACACATTTTTTCAATCCGCATTGGTCGGTGCAGACAGGCATTCAGTACGGAAGCATTGCGCATCTTAGTGTAAGCACAAAAACTTTTACCACTTCAACGCCTGATTTTGGATTGAACAATGTTGATTCCATTATTGATACAAAGTGGATTCATTATGCGGTAGTTCCAATTTTTATTCAGCATCATTTCAATAATAAAAACTCAATCGGCATAGGAGGAACTGTTTCCTATCTTGTAAATACTACCAGCAATTTCATTGTGAATTCCTATGGTGATTATAAAAATCCGGTTCACACAGAAAAGAAAACATTCGGCTACACAAAAGGATTTAATCAGTGGAATGCAACTCTCTCGGTTGCTTACCGAAGAAGAATTTCTGATAAGTTCATTGTTTCTGCAGAAGCGCATTACGGTTTGCTTGATATAAAAGACAATACATTTTTCTCGAAACAAAAATTTGAAAGAAGTACAGGAATAAAACTTATTATCTCTTATGATATTTTCAAATAATAAAAAACTTTGCTGGCTTTTTCTTTTTGCGTTAGCCGTCATCGGCTCCTGCAAAAAAGATTATCCTGCACAGCCGAATAATCCAACTCCTGAATTTTCTTTTTCGGGAACAATCGGTGGAAGTTCTACAAATATTCAGGCAGGCGTGAATAATTATTATATGTCCACTTCATACACGCTTGATGCAAACGGTGTCTATGATTTCACAGGAGAATTCAGGGATAAAAACTGTTCTTCCAATTGCGCGAACTCGCTGAAAATTTATTTGAAGGATTACCGCCAGTATTCTGTTCAGCCCACTGTAACCGACAGTTCCATTACAACAGGATATTATTCTTTTGCAACTCCCGTTGGCGCATCTTCAAAATACGATGTTGTTTTTGGTTCCAACCTTCAAAACGGAACGGGGCAGACATGGAACTGGGATTTTGGGGACGGGACTACTTTTGTTCAAACCGGGCCGACTGCGCTTCATCAGTATCTGCATCCGGGAGTTTATAATGTTTCACTGAACATTCAGTCAACCAGTTCCTGTTCTTCTTCGCTTGCTAATAATATAGTGATGGGGCAGGCAGGAGGCCATGTTCAACTTTCGTTTGCTTCAACTCCCAACGGAAATACAGTAAGTCTCGCCAGTACTACGGGCGGAGGCATCCCTCCTTATACATATGATTGGGATTTTGGCGACAGCAACAGCGCCACCACCACTGCACCGACATACACCTATACCTATGGCGCATCCGGAGTTTATCCTATAACCTTAACCAGAACAGATGCCGTTAATACAGTAGAAGTTTGTCATAGAAACTTTGCCACACAAACAGCAACAACCTGCTACGCTTTTTTTTCGGTATCAAGCGCCACGCCTGTTTCTAACGCAATGAATCTTTCTGATGTGATGCTGGAATGGCGCGATGCCAGCGGCACATTGTGGACATCCGCAAATAATAGTCAGCCAGGTAAAAGTATGTTCAAAGTAATTTCAGTTGAGAATTATCAGAACAACCTTAGCGGGCAGCCCACAAAGAAAGTTCACGCAAAAATTTCATGTACGCTTTACAATGGTACGAATAGCATTGTGCTGGATGGAGATGCTGTGTTTTCAGTGGCTCATTTATAAAAAATATTTTTTCTTCACCCAACCTTTGCTTGTTTGCATTCGTGTTTGTTAGTAGAAGCAAGTCAACAGAAAAAATTTTTAAACCATTACTATGAAAGCAAAATTACTCACAGCAATTATTTTCCCCATCGCTGTCCCGGTTCTGACATTCGCTCAATGGAGCGCTCCTCTTGATATTTCACCCAGTGCTGTTTCAGCAGGATTAAATGAGAGCATGGGTTCGTGCATCGGCACAAGCGGAGATACTGTGCATGTGGTGTGGACAGATAAACTCAGCAGCACAAAAGCTGTACTTTATTACATCCGCTCAAGCGATACCGGATTGACATGGAACAATCCAATTGCAATTACCAATCCGGGAGGCAATGCATGGAATCCTGCAATAGCGGTGAATGGTTCAAGCGTGCATGTGGTATGGAGAGAAATAAATCCTGTGGGCGGACACCGCGCATCGTGGTATAAACATTCTTTGGATGGAGGAAATACCTGGGGTCCGAATATTTTTCTCGACTCAACGGCTGACTGGCCGGCAATTTCCGTTTCAGGCAATAAAGTTTATGTAGTGAACGACAGCATGACTGCGGCTTCACCCTATAACACCGAAATATTTTTGCTCCGCTCTCTTGATAATGGAGTAACATGGAGCGCTAAACAGCAACTTACTTTTTCAGTAGGTCGTTCTGAAGATGAAGCGATTCACGCTGAAAGTTCCCATATCCACATGTCGTGGAATGATAACAGAAACGGTTATATGGAACTTTTTTATAAAGAATCGGCTGACTACGGAGTAACATGGGGTCCGGATGTTTCATTGATCCCGGGATATGTATACGGTCCTGCGGTTTATTCTAATGGCGCAAATGTAGATGGAATATGCAGTAAAACTCCTAACAACTTCCATCCGCAAATACATTTAATACAGTCATCCGACACGGGCGTAACCTGGGGAGCAGATATAAATTTAACCAATGACACACTCAATACTTATATCTATCCAACCATCGTGCGTTGCGGTTCCGATTTACATGTAACTTATATAAAAGCAGGGGTTGGAGGACAGTATTTACATTCTGGAAACGGGGGTGCGACATGGGATCCACCGTTTACATTTCTTCCGGGCAACGCTGCGATAACCGCATTTTCCGCCTACACGGGCTGTGCGTTACATATTATTTGTGTCAATAATGCTAACCACCATGTGTACTATGTGCGCAACCCTATCGGAAACGCGGGGCACTGCCCGGCACCGTTAGGACTTTCAGCAAACACAAACAATGTTTCATGCAATGGAGGAAATAATGGTTCGGCTGCTGCTAATGTTTCCGGAGGAACAACTCCCTATACCTACCAATGGAGCAACGGACAAACAACACAAACTGCAACCGGATTAGTAAGCGGTAACTATACCATCACTGTTACCGATGCAAATACAAATACTATAACAGCAACTGTTTCCATCACGCAGCCGGCAGCGCTTGCTGTAAATGTTGCTGTTGTCAATGCATCGTCTTGCATTGCAAATGACGGTAGTTTAACTGCGAATGTTTCGGGCGGCACTTCTCCCTACAATTATTCATGGAGCAACGGAGGAACCACTGCGTCAATAACAGGACTTGCCCAAGGTACTTACACATTAACGATTACAGATGCAAACAACTGCACAGATATTTCTGTTTATACGGTGAGCTGCCCAAATGCCGTCACTGATTTATCTCCGCAAGATGTATTTACTGTTTATCCAAATCCAAGCAATGGCGATTTAAGATTAACGATTAATGAGGTAAGATTTATAAATGCCGATATGGAAATTTATAATGTATTCGGAGAGAAAATGTATTCGGAAAAAATCAGTAATCATAAATCAGTAATCATTAATCTGAATTTAGCGACAGGAATTTATTTCTTGAACATCAAAACGGAAAAAGAATCCTTCACACAAAAAATCAGTATTCAAAAATAATATCAAATGCAAAATTACACTCATCCGCCTGAATCATTTTTGGAAAAATACTTCGCAATAATGGTCATTGTCTTTTTCATTATTTTTTTGTCAGTGATTGTAGTGATACAGGGATTTTCCCAGCAAGTATCTTTCCCAAATGCATCTGCCATGAGTGAATATGGCGGTGAATATCCCATCGGAAGAAATGACGCCAACAATCCCTGCATAACGCCTGAGCAATATAAAATAATTGAAAAGCAAAATATTGATAATTGCAAGTTATTAGGAATTCACTATGGCATGCAGCAAAGCAAGATGACTACTACTTTCATCTGGCCTCTCAAAACAGCAAATGGTTTGAACGATTGCAGTTATTATTACATTGGTAATTATCTTGACCAGGATACAACCTCTCCCGGAATAAAAGATTGGAACTGCGGTTCTGTTACTTATGACGGACACAAAGGGACTGATATATGCACCTACCCATACCCATTTTATAAAATGGATAACAACCAGGTAGAAATAATTGCTGCTGCTCCGGGTACTATTATAAATAGAGTGGATGGAAACTTTGATAAGAACTGTAATTGGAACAATCCAAATGCAAATTATATTACCATACAACATGCTGATGGTTCGGTTGCAATGTACTGGCACATGAAAATGAATTCGCTTACTGCAAAAACAATCGGGCAAACAGTTGTTGCCGGAGAATATTTAGGAGTAGTAGGCAGTTCCGGCAGTTCTTCAGCGCCTCATCTTCACTTCGAAGTTTTGAGCGGCATTACTCTTAATACTTTAAACGATTCTTATTCCGGTCCATGTAATACATTAAATGGTAATTCATGGTGGGCAGTTCAAAAACCATATACTGAACCTGCAATTATTCAGGCATCGGTGCATCCGGTATTAGCCGTGTTTCCTGCCTGCCCCGCTACCGAAACTCCCAATGAGGATACTTGCTTCGCAGGTGGAACCTCCGCCAAGTTTTATATTTTTATGAGAAATGAAACAGCAGGAAAAATTGCGAGTATGCGCATAATCAATCCTAACGGAACAACTTTCACCAGTTGGACTCATAACAGCAACAATACATATTTAGCTTCTTATTGGATTTCCACCAAGACATTGCCCGCTACAGCAGGAACCTACACCTATGAAGCAGTGTACAATGGAGATACTTGCCGTAAAAGTTTTATGATTAATTGCAATACAGATATTGCAGAAAATAATTTCCAAAACAATATTTCTGTTTATCCGAATCCAAGCAACGGAAAATTTACATTCTTCATTGAGAACGAAGCGCAGCAATCTCACACCAT
The DNA here is from genome assembly GCA_016195025.1 of Bacteroidota bacterium. Taxonomy (NCBI): domain Bacteria; kingdom Pseudomonadati; phylum Bacteroidota; species Bacteroidota bacterium. The sequence continues at coordinate 12,752 of JACQAL010000059.1, forward strand.
TGAAATTTACAACATGCTCGGAGAAAAAATATTTTCCATGTCCCCCTCTGGAGTGAGTTCGGGAGGAGGGTTGCATTTGAATTTATCCGACAAGCCAAATGGAATCTATTTCCTGGAGGTAAAATCAGAAAATGGAACTATAACAAAGAAGATAATTAAGGATTAGAAAACAGCGTTACTATAAATAAAACAGCCCAACATTTCTGCGGGCTGTTACGCTCCGATTTACGAAGCAGGGATGTTCCTCCCCTTGGTTAAAGAAGTGAGTTCCCCCTCTGTATTTCCCTCTCCTGTTTTAGGAGAGGGATACAGGGTGAGGTCACATCACATCCACAATCCTCATCGCATTCTGTTTCGATAACAAATAATAACTTCCGTTCGTGAACTGCAAGAACTCAATTCCTACGCACACCACAAGTCCAACAGTTGCAGTCAGCGCAGGTGCGCCAGTCAGTTGAGGAGCAAGCGTAGTAGTCGAACCAACCATTCCTCCCAAAACAATTTCAACGCTGCTTGCCGATGCGCCTAACTGAGTTAAAGTCGGGTCAGTCGGCTCGTACTTTCCGGTGCTGATGTTAAAAGTGTGGTCGCTCAATGTACCGATGCTGCACAGCAAACGGAAATGTGTCGCTCCCGATGGTGCATGAATGAAAGCGCCCGTGTCAAAATCCGGAACAGTCATCGTCACCATATTTCTTCCGGCATTCACAGCCAGCGTATATGGTGTCCAAATCATTGTCTCCAAAACTTTTTTCACATTCAACTCAAACCCTTTCAGCAGATTCTTGTTCGGCATAATCAAAAAACTTCTCTTTCCTCTCACACCCGTTCCCTTCTCACTAATCGCACGCATCACCTTCACCAACCTTGAAACAAGAAGCGTATCGGCAAAAATGGCGAGTACCATGCTCAACGCAACCCGCAGGGCTTTTCCTACCAGTGCGCTTCCGCCAAACTCACTCATGTTCTCGCGCGTCCGTGCGAACTCTTTTGCGTTTTTGATTTTTGATTTGCTTAAACTTGTACGCTTTTTGGCAAGTGACTTGCCTCCGCGTTCATAAAAGGTTACTTCGTCAAGCGTCCCTTTTACTTTGATAACACCTTTTTGTCGTGCCATTGTTTTGACTTTTGTGTCCCGCAGCGATTATTTTTTTTAGCGTTGCAGAACTGGTTACTGTTAAAAATTTAAGTAAAGTCAAAACATCGGCAATTTTTTTAGGAAGAATTTTTTAAGTTGATGTCTATTGTTGTTTTTATTTTCTGTTTTATTTTTTTTCTTTTACTGCTTGCTGCTACCACTGCTACTATTATTTTTTTACTGTCTGCTTTTTATTTTTACTGTTCACCGTTTCATTTTCCTGTTTTACTTTTTATTTTTCACCTTTCACCGAATATTACATCATTCGTGCCAAAGTCATTTGAAACTGCTGTTTCAGGAGAAGTTTTAGACGGGACTTTAATGCACCTTCGCTCAGTGAGGATAAATTGCCGATAAAAAATTTTGTCCCCATTAATAAAAGGGGGCGGACACGCAGAGCCGGGGAATGTTTCCAACGAAACAGAATGATTTCGCAGTTTTCCCTAAAATTGAAAAAAGCATTTTTGCGTTGAACGGCTGAATCATAATCAATTAGACCACCCGTTTTTTGTGCCTCTCCATGTCAAAGCCTCCTTTTGCAAAAACCACTTCATGCTAACTGCTTATCTTTTAACGGCTCATCCATGTCAAGAGTTCTATTACCTAACCTTTACTTCACCTTTACTTCACCTTTAAGCCATGTCAAAGCCGACTTACGCCCATGTTCGGTTAACCAAAGTTCTTGCAAATTCAGGAAATTTTTATTGCAGGAACAAAATGTCAAGCACATGCAGTGTGAAATGTAGATGCCTTTATTGTTCTGCACACTGCAAGAGCTTGCCATTTTTTTACCGTATCTGCAAGACATCCGGGACAGCATCGCAACGGTCAGGCCGCAGTTTTCACAGTGGACTGTTTCACCATTCGACAATTTTTCATAGACAATAAAAAAATATTTGTTCAGCAGACACCTTTTCTCATAGACAATTTCTCCACAGACAACAAAGCAACAAAGGACAGAAAATAAATCCGCCAGCAGTTAACAGCGGGTGTGCGTCATGCGGGTTTTCTTTCTCTCATGCAGTTTTTATTTCTTATTTTTGTTCTGTGTTGGCGGACAGTAAAGTAATTCTTTCTCCCGCACGCACGCACACCCGCAAAACGTTAGCAATAATGCCCAAATACAAAAAAAGACAAATGCAACGCTCGACAGCAATTCTGCATCTTGACAGTATGAAAAAACTTTTTTTAATCTGGACAGTTGCTCTCGGCTCGACAATTGCGCACGGTCAGACAGCAACTTGGCTTTGGACAAAAGGAGCAACAGGAATTAACGCTGATGAAGGTTATGGAATTTGCACAGACACATTTGGAAATGTTTTTATAACGGGTGAATTTGCAAGTCCGACAATAACTTTTGGAAACTATTCATTGACAAATTCTGGTTCAGCGGACATTTATATAGTTAAATATAATTCATCTGGAAATGTTCTGTGGGCAAAATCCGCAGGAGGAGTAAATAGCGATGTAGGTTTTTCAGTAAGCGCAGATGGAAGCGGAAATGTATTTGTAACAGGATTTTTCAATAGTCCCACCATCACTTTCGGCTCTACTACACTTACTAGTTCAAGTGGTTCTAATATTTTTATTGCGAAATATGATGTTAGTGGAAATGTTCTTTGGGCAAAATGTTCTAGCGGAAATGCGACAGGGCAAGGAATTTCAATAAGCGCAGACAATTCTGGGAATGCATACATATCAGGGTATTTCGGCTATAATATGTCTATCAACTTTGGCAGTTACACTATTCCAACTGCTGGCGGACAGGATATTTTTTTAGTGAAATATAATTCTTCAGGTAATGTTGTTTGGGCAAAATCATTTGGAGGAAGCAGTAATGATTTTGGAAATGGTGTTAGTGCAGACAATAATGGAAATATTTTTTTGACAGGATATTTCGCAAGTTCAACTGCAAATTTCGGAAGTAGCATTGTCACAAATTCAAATGCAGGTTTTGATGATGTCTTTATTGCAAAATGCGATTCCTCTGGAAATGTGCTTTGGGCTAAATCGGCTGGAGGAAATGATGGAGAAAGAGGTTGGTCTGTGACTAACGCAAATGGAAATACTTATATATGTGGATATTTTTCAAGTTCATTAATGACAATTGGTAACTATACTTTAACAAATACAAATAATAATCCCGATGTCTTTATTGCAAAGTATGATGTTTCAGGCAATGTTCTTTGGGCAAAATCCGCAGGAGGAAGTAGCATTGATTATGGATTTTCCGTCAGCGCAGACACTTCTGAAAATGTTTATATGACTGGCAGACTAAGTAGTTCTTCAATTACTTTTGGTTCTCTTACTCTCGTACCTCCTTCAAGTTCTCCTGACCCAATGTTTATAGTAAAATATGATTCTGCTGGCAATGCACTTTGTGCATCGGTACTCTCAAGTGGTGGTGACGACCAAAATTGTGTGAGCGCAGACCGTTTTGGCAACGCATATATTACAGGGGACTATATGTCTAATCCTTTTATTGTTGGGACAGATACTTTAATTTTAACAGGGCAAGAAAATATATTTGTTTCTAAATACAGATGTGAAACAGGTGAAGGGATTAATTTTATAAATGAAAAATCAGGTATTAAAATTTATCCTAATCCTTTCACTACGCAGACAGTTTTGCGGACAGACCATCTCTTGCACAACGCAACTCTCACGGTGGACAACTGTTTCGGGCAGACAGTTGCGCAAATAAAAAATATCAACGGGCAGACAGTTGTTTTCTCGCGTGACAATCTCGCAAGTGGACTGTATTTCGTTCGGCTGACAGAAGAAAACAAAACCATCGCGGTAGACAAATTAGTAATCACCGACAAATAATTTTCTCGGCTTGACAGTTGCGCTCATCTTGGCAAGTTTTTCTCGGTGGACAATTGCACAGGAGCAAGCAAGACGTGGGGCACAATTGCTAACACGCGCTTGCCTCAATGGCGGCTACATTTGTAATTTGAAGTTCGTGCAATTAATTTACTTTTGTATCAGCAGACAGTTACTCGCTTTTAATCCGCCACTGCGGCAAGCGCGAAACCGTTAGATTC